>JBJFAQ010000151.1:0-3822 GCA_051887995.1 Eubacteriales bacterium | reverse complement strand
CTGATAAAATTCAAGATGCGGCCAAATGTACGGAAACGCAATGATGACAATAAGCGCCGCACCGAGAATATACCATATGCTAAGACCCGCGCAGAAAAGCATAATTGCAATCAGCCCTACATAGACGAGCGCAACTCCGAGGTCTCCGGACAGCAGGATAAGCCCGAGTATCACTCCGGCGTGGAGCGCAAGCCCGGCTATCGCCTTCGGGCTGTTTATTCTGTCCCTGACAAAGGTAAGATGCCTTGAAAAGGTAATGATGAACGACGCCTTTACAAATTCAGACGGCTGTATTCCCACAGGTCCGAAACGCAGATAACTTTGGTTCGTTCCCTCGCTCGTGCCGAACACAAGCGTGATTCCGAGCAGACCTATTGAAGCTATGAAAAAGAAAATCCAGAGCTTCTCGGTAAGATCCTCGTAGTCTATAATGGAAAGTATCGTCATCATCGTCAGTCCGAGAAAAGAAGCGACAATCTGAACAAGCAGGGCGGACGCGGAAAATTTTTGCAGTCCGCCGAGACCGCCGTAAAGCGTCAGGATGCTCATAGTGTTAAGTATGAGCGCCCCGATGAGAAGCACCGGGTCGATCATGCGTATGCGTTCGCTCTTTGTTATGCTGAATGATCTGACCATAGCGCCTCCTTTTCATTTTTTCATTAGAAACATCAGTAAGCTCTTGCCCAGAGCACCATATGCTTTGCGGGTTTTCCGCAGCAGACGCAGACGTTGTCGAGTTTTTCCTCGTCAAGCGGTATGCAGCGTGAGCCGATGCCGGTTTTTGCCTTGACCTCGTCCTCACATTCCTCACTTCCGCACCACATTGCCTTGACAAAGCCGTCTCCGCCCTCCAGCGCCTTGTTTATTTCGTCGATATTGTGGCAGACATAGGTTCTTCTCTCACGGTTGGCAAGTGCCTTTTCATACATTCCGTCACGAACCTCCGTCAGCTTCTTCTCAACTGTTTCGGCAAGATTTTCAAGTGAAACGGTCTCTTTTTCAAGGTTATGACGCGTCATGATAACGCACTGACCGGCCTCGATGTCGCGCGGTCCGATTTCAATGCGGAGCGGAACGCCTTTCATCTCGTATTCTGCGTACTTCCAGCCGGGAGAGTTGTCCGATGCATCGAGCTTGACGCGGAACTTGTCCTTAAGCAACGCATAAAGCTCCTCCGCCTTTTCCGTAACGCCCGGCTTATGAGCGGCAACCGGAATGATAACGACCTGCACAGGTGCTACTGCAGGCGGAAGGACAAGACCGTTGTCATCGCCGTGCGTCATGATGATGCCGCCTATCATACGCGTCGTGCATCCCCATGAGGTCTGGAACGGATGGGCAAGCGTATTTTCCTTTGTTGTGTATGTGATGTCAAACGCCTTGGCAAAGCCGTCGCCGAAATAGTGCGACGTTGCCGCCTGAAGCGATTTTCCGTCGTGCATAAGCGCTTCAATGGCATACGTGTCCTCAGCGCCCGCAAACTTGTCGGACGGAGTTTTGCGTCCCTTTACAACGGGAATGGCAAGCTCCTTCTCGTGGAAGTCCGCGTATACGTTCAGCATGCGAACGGTCTCCTCGACCGCTTCCTCAGCGGTTGCATGCATCGTATGCCCCTCCTGCCAGAGAAATTCGCGGCTGCGCAGGAACGGGCGCGTGGTCTTTTCCCATCTGACGACCGAGCACCACTGGTTATACAGCTTCGGAAGGTCGCGGTACGAGCGGATAATGTTCGCATAATGTTCGCAGAACAGCGTCTCGGAAGTAGGTCTTACGCAAAGGCGCTCCGTGAGCTTTTCACTTCCGCCGTGCGTAACCCATGCAACCTCGGGAGCAAAGCCCTCGACATGCTCTTTTTCTTTGTTGAGCAGAGATTCCGGAATGAACATCGGCATATATACATTTTCATGTCCAAGTTCCTTGAAACGTGTATCAAGAATCTTCTGAATATTTTCCCAGATAGCATAACCGTAGGGACGTATCACCATACAGCCCTTTACGCTTGAATAATCAATAAGGTCCGCCTTTTTGCATATATCGGTGTACCACTGAGCAAAATCAACGTCCATCGACGTAATTTGCTCAACCATTTTTTTGTCGTTTGCCATATATTGAACAAGCCTTTCTTTTCTTTTGCCGTACTACGACATTTTTATATACAGAACAATTATATAATATTACATGGCAATTGTCAAGGACAAAACTCGGAGCGACATGCATTTTTCATTTTCTTTTTTCAGAGCAAGAAACGGCGTCCGCGCCGCTTTCGCGGCGCGGACGGGGCGTTATCCGGACTTAGCAGCCGCCGCAGCCACCGCAGCAGGAAAGAAGGATAAGAGCGATGATGACGAGCCAGATAATGTTGTCGCAGTCAAAAAGATTGCAGAGACAGTTGTTCATAAATGAAACCTCCTGATATAATAGGGGAGCTGTCGCTTTTCGCCGCTCTCCAATATCAATTTATGTCGCAGGGGACTGAAAGGTTCGCTTTTTTGTCATAAAAAGGTTTACATTTTTTCTTTCATGTGATAAAATAGACGAAAAGCAAAAAAAGAGCGCAAAAAATCCCTTATCAGAGCAAAAAACAAAGCAAAGCAGGCAAAAAAATGAAAACACCCGAAAAAATCGAATCCTTCAAAGTCGACCACGACTATATAAAGCCCGGAATCTACATTTCAAGAGTAGACGGGGACATCATCACCTATGACATGAGGACAAGAAAGCCGAACTGCGGCGATTACATGGATAACCGCACCATGCATTCGGTCGAACACATGTTCGCTACCTTCATACGCAGCTCTGAAATCGGAGAAAACGTGATTTATTTCGGTCCGATGGGCTGTCAGACCGGATTTTACCTTCTCGTAAGAAATACCGAGCCAAACAAAGTGCTTGACGCCGTAATGCACTGCCTTGAAAGCATACTTTCCTACGAGGGCGAAGTTTTCGGCGCAAGCCGCAAGGAGTGCGGCAATTATCTTTGCCTTTCGCTTGAGGACGCAAAAAAGGAATGCAGGGCATATCTTGAAGCACTGAAAAAACAGCCTTACGGCTCCTTCCTATACCCCGAAGCACCGAAAAAAGAGAGGGCGACAGAATGAGAATCGGAATCATCGGCGCCATGCGCTGTGAAACGGAAAAATTAAAAGATATGATGTCGTATTCACATTCCGAGAAAATAAGCGGAATTGAATTTATCTGCGGACGCCTCGGCGCTTTTGATGCCGTGCTCGCCACCTGCGGGATCGGCAAAGTGTTTGCCGCCATGTGCGCCCAGACAATGATACTTCGTTTTTCGCCGGATTTTATAATAAACACGGGCGTTGCCGGCACGCTCACCGAAAAGCTGTCGGTGTGCGACATCGCAGTCTCGTCTGACATGGTACAACATGATATGGACACCTCTCCTCTCGGAGATCCGGTAGGTCTTATCTCAGGGCTTAACATTATAAACATTCCCGCAAGTCGGTCGCTTTGCAATGCCGTATGCCGTGCGGCCGCCGACTGCGGTCTTAGCGCCCTCTCCGGCACAATCGCCTCGGGCGACTCATTTATTGCGGACGCCGAGAAAAAGAATCTTATAAAAAGCCGCTTCGGTGCGATAGCGTGCGAGATGGAGGGCGCGGCGATAGGGCAGGTTTGCTTTGTAAACAAAGTGCCTTTCGTCGTAATACGGGCAATATCCGACGGCGGAGACGAGGGCGCAGGCATAACATATGAGCAATTTGTGTTAAAGGCGTCGGAAAACTCGGTTCGGCTTATCGGAAAACTTACGGAAAAACCGTTTCTTTTAGAAAAACCTTAATAATTTTATTCAATAGAGAT
>JBJFAQ010000150.1:0-3857 GCA_051887995.1 Eubacteriales bacterium | reverse complement strand
ACCTGGACCGGAGGTTGAAATTACAACTCCCGGTTTTCCCGTAGTCCGTGCGTATCCATCGGCGGCGTGAGCCGCCCCCTGTTCATGCGCGGTAAGAATATGTTCTATTTCGTTACTGTATTTGTAAAGTGAGTCATATACGTTGAGTATCTGCCCTCCGGGATAGCCGAAAACGACCTTGCATCCCTGTTCAATAAACACTCTGACAATGATGTCAGCGCCGGATAGTATCATTTTTTATTCCTTTCTTAAATTTTCAAGAATCAGATCTCCCATCTGCGAGCATCCGACCTTATGATATTCGGAATTACTCTCCGACGGCATGATATCCGCCGTGCGGAAACCTTTATCAAGCACTGCCGAAACAGCATTTTCTATGCAGTCGGCCTCGCTTGCCATATCAAAGCTGTATCTGAGCATCATAGCCGCAGAAAGCACAGTGCCGATAGGATTTGCAATATCCATTCCGGCGATGTCCGGAGCTGAACCGTGTATCGGCTCATAAAGTCCTTTTGACGATGCGCCGAGGCTTGATGACGGTATCATTCCGATAGATCCCGTTATCATGGATGCCTCGTCCGAGAGAATATCTCCGAACATGTTTTCGGTAACTATGACGTCGAACTGAGAGGGATCTTTTACAATCTGCATTGCGCAGTTATCAACAAGCATATCGGTAAGCTCAACATCGGTATATTCGCTTTCGAGACGGTGCATAACCGCTTTCCAGAGGCGGCTGGAGTCGAGAACATTGCTCTTTTCAACCGAGCAGAGCTTCCCTCTTCGCTTCCTTGCAGTTTCAAACCCGATTCTGCCTATTCTCTCGATTTCTTCCTCCGTATATGTGAGCACATCGGTTGCCTTTTTCTGATTTCCGCATACGTCTGTGCGGTGCTCGCCGAAATAAATGCCTCCGATAAGCTCACGAACTATAATAAAGTCTATTCCTTTTTCAACAATCTGACTTTTAAGAGGCGACGCCGAGGCAAGCTGACGCCAGATTTTTGCGGGACGGTTGTTGCTGTAAACCCCCATTCCCGCGCGAAGGCGAAGAAGTCCTTTTTCGGGGCGCTTGTCTCCGGGAACATTATTCCATTTCGGACCTCCGACCGCGCCAAGCAGCACGCTGTCCGCCTCAAGGCATTTTTGAAGCATCTCCTGAGGAAGCGGATCACCCCATTTGTCAATGGCGACGCCTCCCATATCTACCTCTTCAAATGAAAAAGTATGACCGTAAAGGCGCGATATGCCAAGAAGGACCTTCTGTGCCTGTGAGACGATTTCAGGGCCTATTCCGTCGCCTTTTATAAGAGCAATTTTTTTATTCATTTCCGTTATTTTCCTTGTTTTTAATTGAAGCGAGAAGCCCGCCGGATTTTATAATTTCCTGTATGAACGGTGGGAAAGGCTCTGAGCTGTATTCCTTGCCCGTTGTCAGATTTTTTATCTTTCCTGTGTCAAAATCAATCCGGATTCGGTCGTTTTCAGAGATTTCATCGCACGCTTCGGGGCATTCAAGTATCGGAAGCCCGATATTTATTGCATTACGGTAAAAAATTCTTGCAAAGCTTTTCGCAATAACACATCCCGTGCCGCAGGTTTTTATGACAAGCGGGGCATGCTCTCTTGAAGAACCGCAGCCGAAGTTCCAGCCCGCAACAATGACGTCCCCCTTTTTCACTTTCTCCGAAAAGCTTTTGTCAATATCCTCCATGCAATGCTTTGAAAGCTCTGACGCATCCGAGGTGTTAAGATATCTCGCGGGAATAATAACGTCAGTATCTATATTGTCTCCGTATTTAAAAACAATTCCTTCCGTATTCACAAATTATTCCCCCTTATATTCGGTTATGTACCCAGCAAGTGCGCTTGCCGCCGCAGTATAGGGCGACGCAAGGTAAACTTCGCTTTCCGTATGTCCCATACGTCCGACAAAGTTTCTGTTTGTTGTAGCAATGCATTTCTCACCCGCCGCAAGAATACCCATGTATCCGCCAAGGCAGGGACCGCAGGTTGGGGTTGAAACGACCGCGCCTGCGTCGATAAAAGCGGAAATATATCCTCTATCGGCACATTCCTTCATTATCTGCATGGTGGCGGGAATGATAATACATCTTACTCCGTCTGCCACTTTTTTGCCCTTTAATATGTTGTAGGCGGCGGTCATATCCTCCATGCGTCCGTTTGTACAGCTTCCGATAACTACCTGATCGACGTGTATTGCCGACAATTCGCTTGCAGGTTTTGTGTTTTCGGGAAGATGCGGACAGCTTACCGTCGGAACTATCTCAGAAAGGTCTATTTTTACGGTACGCTCATATTCCGCGTCCTCGTCCGCTTCATATATAACCGGCGGACGCTCACTTCTGCCCTCAAGATAGCTCATCGTGATGTCGTCAACCGGGAAAATTCCGTTTTTTGCTCCGGCTTCAATTGCCATGTTGCATATGCAGAGACGGTCGTCCATACTGAGAGCGGAAACGCCTTCTCCTGTAAATTCCATGCTTTTGTATAGCGCACCGTCAACTCCTATCATACCGATAATTGTAAGAATAACATCTTTTCCGCTGCAATTATCCGCAAGCTGTCCGACAAGCTCGAACCGAATGGCAGACGGCACTTTGAACCATGCCTTTCCGGTCGCCATTCCGGCTGCCATATCGGTACTGCCGACGCCGGTTGAAAATGCGCCGAGTGCGCCGTAGGTGCAGGTATGGCTGTCCGCTCCTATAATGCAGTCTCCCGCAGTCACAACCCCCTGCTCCGGAAGCAGTGCGTGCTCAATTCCCATTTTTCCGACATCATAAAAGTGGCTTATCTTATGACATCCGGCAAAATCGCGGCACTGTTTTGACTGTGCGGCGGCCTTGATGTCCTTGTTTGGTACAAAGTGGTCGAGAACGATTGCGATGCGGTCCTTGCTGAACACATCGGTAAAGCCTGATTTGTTGAACTCGTTTACTGCCACAGGCGTTGTGATATCGTTTCCGAGTACAATATCCAGCTTTGCTTCTATAAGCTGTCCCGCCGTCACTTTGTCAAGTCCCGCGTGGCGCGCGAGAATCTTCTGAGTCATCGTCATTCCCATATCGCTTTTAATTATTGCCTTTCATGAAATTTGCGCCTTTTTTAGATGATACGAAGCCGGACGCCGTGCTCCGCCTGTATTTATATCAGTCTATCGGCTGCGTCCAGCCGTAAACGTCCTCTGTTCTTCCCCACTGGATACCGGTAAGAGTATCATAAAGCATTTGAGTTACCTCACCGATTTTTCCTCCGTTTATAACAGAGATTTTGTCCTTGTAGCAAAGCTCTCCTATCGGTGAGACGACCGCTGCCGTTCCGCAGCCCCATGCTTCTTCAAGCGAGCCGTCCTCGGCAGCCTTTGCAAGCTCATCTACGCTTATGCGTCTTTCGCTGACTTTATAGCCCTTGTCTTTCAGCACCTCAATGCAGGATTTACGGGTAATTCCGGGAAGAATTGAGCCTGTAAGCGCCGGTGTAACTATTTCTCCGCCGATTTTGAACATGACGTTCATCGCGCCGACTTCCTCAATGTATTTTCTTTCCACTCCGTCGAGCCAAAGCACCTGAGAATACCCCTTGCGTTCCGCTCTTTCGCCTGCACGGTTGCTTGCCGCGTAGTTTCCGCCGCATTTTGCCTCTCCAGTTCCGCCTCTGACTGCACGCACATCCTCGGATTCTATCATTATCTTGACAGGGTTGATGCCCTCCTTGTAATAGCTTCCGACAGGCGATGCGATGATATAAAACGAAGCATTATGAACGGCGTGAACTCCGAGAGTCTCGTCATTTCCGAACATAAACGGGCGCAGATAAAGGGATGTGCCCTCTCT
>JBJFAQ010000149.1:0-3871 GCA_051887995.1 Eubacteriales bacterium | reverse complement strand
AAGGTCGAAGCAGGAGTGTACCGCAAAAAGTGTCAGCATATGGTCGAGAAAACCGCAGCCGGTGCTTATTTCGTTTTTCCCCTCCCCGTCAAGGCAGAGCACGAGCTTTACGTCCGTTTCCGCAGTCTTTCGGTTTATTTCAGCAGTTCTCATTTTGTCTTTTCCCCCGTTATAATCTTCTTTGCGGCGCAGATAAGAGCGTCCATCTCTTCTCTCGTGCCTACGGTTATTCGGTTGTAATTTTTTATACGCGGCAGACTGAAGTGCCGCACAAGTATTCCTTCGCTTCGAAGAAGCATTTGAAATTTTCCGCCGTCAATATCAGGGTGTGAGGCGAAAATAAAGTTTGCTTTTGAATCGGTCACAAAAAAGCCGAGTTTTTCAAACTCTCCCCGCACATATTCCCGATTTTCGGCAATGATATCGCAGTTCTTTCTGTAATATTCCGCATCGCAGAGCGCCGCCTCTCCCGCCGCCATCGTCATGCGGTTGATGTTGTAGGGATTCGTGGAGTTCCTTATCGTGTTAAGGTCTGCTATAAGCGACTTGCTTCCTATGCCAAAGCCGAGCCTTGCTCCTGCAAGCGAATACGACTTTGAAAAGGTGCGAGTAACAAGCAGATTGTCGTATTTTTTCGTAAGGCAAATCGCACTCTCGCCGCCGAAATCAATATACGCTTCGTCAATTACCACCACATTGTCCGGATTTGACGCGACAATACGTTCAATATCCGAGAGCGGGAGCAAAATTCCGGTCGGGGCATTGGGATTTGCGATAACGATGTTCATTCCGAGCCCCTCATAAAGCCGCGCGTCAATCGAAAAATCTTCGGAGAGCGGGATTTCAGTATACGGAACACGGTTTACCTTTGCAAAGACCGGATAAAAGCCATAGGTTATGTCGGGAAAGGCAAATGGATGCGTCTCGTCGCCGTATGCCATAAAGGCAAAATTCAGAATCTCGTCCGAGCCGTTTGTCATAACTATCTCATCCGTGCCGACTCCGAAAAACTCAGCCGTTTTTTCGACCAAATCCCTGCATTCCGGGTCAGAGTAAAGCTCAAGTCTTCCCGCCTCCTCCGACGCCGCCTTTATGACGCCTTCCGACGGAGGAAAGGGCGATTCGTTCGTGTTAAGCTTTATGTACTTTCGCTCTCTCGGCTGTTCACCCGGGACATACGGCTCAAGCGATGCAAACCTTTCGCTCATGAATCTGCTCAATGTTATTCCTCCCCAAGCCGCACCACAGCGCTCTTTCCGTGCGCCGTAAGCCCTTCTTTACGCGCAAAATATTCAACGTCGCGCGCCACGTCTTCATACGCGTCTTTGGTATAATAAATAAACTGTGATTTTTTTACAAAATCATCAACTGACAGCGGACTTGAAAAACGCGCCGTTCCGCCGGTCGGCAGAGTGTGATTCGGTCCGGCAAGGTAGTCTCCCAGCGCTTCAGGACAATACTTTCCCATAAAGACAGAGCCGGCGTTCTTCACCTTTTCAAGATAGTCAAAGGGCGAGTCAAGGCAAAGCTCCAGATGTTCAGGTGCAAGCTCGTTTGCAATTTCTATCGCATCGTCAATATTCTCCGCGACAATGATCTTGCCGTTGTTTTCAATTGAAGCTCTTGCAATTTCCGCTCTCGAAAGCTCGGGAATCTGCTTTTCAAGCTCAGACTGCACAAGCAAAGCAAGCTCGGCGCTGTCTGTCACAAGCACAGCGCTCGCCAGCCTGTCATGCTCTGCCTGTGAAAGCATATCTGCCGCAATATTTTTTGCTGATGACGTCGCATCGGCAATGACAAGTATCTCGCTCGGCCCCGCTATCATGTCAATAGAGACGATTCCGAACACCTGTTTTTTCGCTTCGGCAACAAATGCGTTGCCCGGTCCCACTATCTTGTCAACCTTCGGAACAGACTCCGTGCCGTAGGCAAGCGCGGCAATCGCCTGCGCCCCTCCGACCTTGAAAACGCGGTCAACTCCGGCTATTCTTGCCGCCGCAAGAATAGCCGCGGGAATTTTTCCGTCTTTTCCCGGAGGAGTTACAATAACCACCTCGCCGCAGCCGGCAATTTTTGCAGGAATCGCATCCATAAGCACAGTTGACGGATATGCCGCCGTACCGCCAGGAACATACAGCCCCGCCCTTGCCATGGGAAGTACCCGCTGACCGATTAGAGCGCCTTTTCCGCTCTCGATTACATAGCTGTTTCTTTTCTGCGCTTCATGGAATTTGCGGATGTTTTCCGCCGCACGTCCGAGAATACGCAGAAATTCCGGCTCTGTGCCGCTCATTGCCTCATCAAATTCGTCCTTCGTTACCTCAAGGGCATTGAGCTTTGCGCCGTCAAATTTTTCGGTATATTCAAACAGCGCCTTGTCGCCCTCTTCCTTTACGCGCAAAATAATTTCCGAAACGACGCCCGAAACATCTGTCTTCGGCGCCATGCGTGAAAAGATTTCTCTGTTTTCAACCTCTCCGCATTTATATATTTTTATCATTTCATTTCCTCCGTCTGTTTCTTCAGCCCCTCGGCAATTCTTGACACCGCCTCGCTTTTGAACTGAAACGAAGAACGGTTTGAAATCAGCCTTGCGCTGATAGGTACAATGGTCTCAAACGGCTCAAGGTCGTTTTCGATAAGAGTTTTTCCGGTTTCCACGATGTCCACAATGACATCCGACAGGTTAAGTATAGGCGCAAGCTCTATTGAACCGTTGAGCTTTATTATGTCAATGTCTCTCCCCTGCCTGCGGTAATACTCAGTTGCGATGTTCGGAAATTTTGTCGCCACACGCAGAGTGTTTTCCGTGTTGTCGTGAAAGCCCTTTTTTCCCGCCACCGCCATACGGCATTTTCCTATGCCGAGGTCAAGCAACTCAAACACCTCGGGCTTATATTCAAGGAGAATGTCCTTTCCGGCAACGCCTATATCCGCCGCTCCGCGCTCCACATAAATGGCAACGTCCGACGGCTTCACCCAGAAAAAGCAAACTCCGCTTTCTTTGTTTTCAAAAATCAGCTTCCTTGTGTCGTCAAGCACCCCGGGGCAAGAAAAACCCGCCGAAGCAAACATTTTGTATACCTTTTCGCCGAGCCGTCCTTTCGGCAGGGCGATTTGCAGCATATCTTTCATTATCGCGCCTCCTTAAAGTCTCACAAGCTCGCGGTAGGTGAGCTTTGCGGGCACAGATGTCTGCGCCGATACGCTTTTCCCGTCCGCAATAAACGCTGAAACCGCCTCGTGAACATTTTTCATGTCGTCATCGGGCTTGTAAAGGAGCAGCACGTCAACATCGTACCTAAGCGGCTCTTTCATCCGCTCGAACAAGTCAAGATAAACAGCGAAGCCCACCGCGCCGCCGCATTTGCCGAGCTTTGACATCAGCTTGTCATACTGCCCGCCGCTCAGAACACCGGACGGTATGCCTTTGATGAATCCGCGGAAAACCAGACCGTTATAGTAATTCATATCGCTTACGGTCGAAAAATCCGCACGCACGCAGACCTTTGAAACCTTTTTTACCTGTTCGATAATTGTTTCAAGGCTGTCAAGCGAAGCAAGAATTTTTTCGTTTTCGGTAAGCTCCCTCAGCCTACCGATTGCATTTTCATAATCGCCGCTTCCGTTTGCAAGGAAAGCAAGAAGCGCCGTCGTCTCATCGCAAACGCCGTTTTGTTCGCATACCTCGCGCACTCCGTGCGCATTTTTTTCACCGATGCAGTCAAGGATTTCCGCTTTTGTCTCAGGCTCCATGCCGCAGAGAAGCTCCGAAAGTATTCCGAGATGCGAAATGTTGAGAACACAGTCGGAGGATATGCACGCAAGGCTTTCCGCCGCAAGGCATACGACCTCAAAAAGATTGTACTCC
>JBJFAQ010000148.1:0-17573 GCA_051887995.1 Eubacteriales bacterium | reverse complement strand
AATTTCGGGAGGAAACCTTTTTGAAAAAAGGCTTTCCTCCCAAGCCCTCTTTCCAAAAACTTTAATGTTTTTCTTTGAAGTTTTTGAAGTTTCCAAAGAAACTTTTTTCAAAAAGTTTCTTTGGCGGAGCTTGAGGCGGAGCCTCAACATTCCCCGTTCTTCGCAAAACAGCCCCGGCTTTCCGAGAAAGAAAGCCGGGGCTGTTTTCAGGCGCAGATGCGCTATGAATTTTTACTTTTTAAACTCACTTTTTATATATGAAGTGACAAGGTTGTCGCTCGAAGCACATAGGCGCAGGTTTTCCGACTTCACGCGCACTCCCACCGTGATTCTGCCCATAAACATCTTTCTGTCGGGGCAATAGGGCGGCACATGGTCGCTTACGTCCGAGCCTGTTCCGACAATCTCGTTCGGCATATTGCAGTTAAACCGAACAAACGGCGCGGCGTCAGGCACTTCGCGTCCCTCGGAGTCAACGCAATAACAGGTATAGAGCGCAATGTCATCGCCGTTTGCATGCACATCGCCGCCGTTTTCAAGTCTCAGCCGAAGCGCCGCAGGGCGTCCCGTCGTTTCCTTCTCGTCGTGCGCCGCAAGCTTGCCGCCGTTATAAGCGTTAACTTCAAGCTTGCCCGGCTCGTACGGCACAAACCACTCTCCGTGACCGTATTTTTCAATCTGTTTTCTGCCGAGACTTCTTCCGTTAAGGAAAAGCTCAAGCTCGTCGCAGTTTGTGTATGCCCAGACTTTTATTTCGTCCCCTTCTCTGCCCTCGAAATTCCAGTGCGGCAGCAGGTGTACCATCGGCTCGTCGGTCCAGTGCGACTTGTTCTGCCAGAAAGCGTCTTTTTTCTGCATAAACAAATCTATCGCTCCCGACTGAGAGCATATGCGCGGCCATGCAGCCTCGCCTCTGTGTTCAAAGGCAATCCACTGATAGCTTCCCATTATCCACGGGCGCGACGTTATGAATTTCCACGTGTTTTCGCGCCCCATGAACCAGCTGTTGGTATCGCGGTCGTATGCGGGAAGATAGCCGTGCTTCGGCGACGCGTCGTAGTACCAGGAGCGAGTTGAGCCTGTGGCGCAACACTCTGACGAGAAAATCGGGATGTCGGGGTTCTTTTCGTGAACCTCGTCGTAAAGATTCAGATTGTAATTTATACCGATAAGGTCAAGCGACGAGCAGACCTTTGCCACGTTCGGCGTATTTGAAATCGCCGTCGTCACGGGGCGCGTCCTGTCGAGCTTTTTGACAATCGCGCGCATGGTTTTGCCGATTTTTGCCCCCTGCTCGGTCACGTGATACGGTTCTTCGTTTCCGAGCGACCAGAAAAAGACCGACGGACGGTTTCTGTCGCGTTTTACAAGCATTTCAAGCTGGCGTATGCCCTCTTCCGTTGATTCAAAGAAGCGGCATTCGTCCATTACGATAAATCCGCCCTCGTCAAGCGCGTCCATTGTCTGCTCGGAGTGCGCGTAGTGGCTTGTGCGGTAGCCGTTTGCGCCCATTTCCTTTATCATTTTGATTTTATGTCTGTAAATGTTGTCGGGAACGGCTTTTCCGGTAAGTCCGAAATCCTGATGGGCGCAAACGCCCTTGATTTCAACGCGGCGGCCGTTCAAAAAGAATCCCTTGTCGGGAGTTGCTTCAAAAGTACGGAAGCCTATGCGGGTCGTGTCGCTGTCGCATAGGACGCCCCCGCGGTAAACGTCGGTTTCGACGGTGTAGAGGTTCGGGTCGTCTATATCCCATATTTTCGGGGTATCTACCTTTGCCGTATATCGGAGCAAACCCTTGCTTCTTCCCTCGATAAGAAGGGCGTCCGAGCGCACCTCGGCTGCAACGTTTCCTTCATTATCTTTAATACGGCTGACAGTATATACATCCTCGTCCTCGTCCGACAAGTTGAGAACCGTTGTTTCAAAATCGACCTTCCAGGTCTTTTCGTCAATCTTTTCGGCGGGAGCGTAAACGCCCCAGAGGTCGAGCGAGACGGGGTCGGTCTTTATTAGCCATACGTGGCGGTAAATACCGCCGCCCTGATACCACCAGCCCTCAAACTGCCTTGCGTCGACATAGACGGCAAGCCTGTTTTCCCGCGTGAAATCGACGTAATCGGTAATGTCAACCTCAAACGAGAGAGACGACGCAAAGTTTCGGCAGAGCAGACAGCCGTTGAGCCAAATCACAGCGTGCGTCGCAATGCCCTCAAAGTAGAGGACGAGACGTTTGCCGCGGTCGCTTGCATCAACCTTGAAATGCTTTCTGTACCATGCTCCGTGGTAATCAAGGAAGCCGAGAGCGGGGTTGTTCTTTTCGCACGGCACCTCACGTATCATAAAGTCGTGCGGAAGGTCAACTCTCGTCCATCTTTCGGTCAGAATCTCGGAAGGACCGACGTCGTTCCAGTCCATGTAATTTACATCGTATGCCGCAGGACCTTCAATCGCGCGTTCGGTTTTTGAGCCAAGGTATGTCTTCGACTTTACGTTCGGAAAAGGCGTTTCAATGTCGCCGCAGAAAAACCGCCAGTCGCGGTCAAACGAAATCTTTTCTCTCATTAGTCTCCCCCTCTTTGCCTTTATTTTTTGAATGACTTGCTTGCGTTATTATACCACGAAGCAAAAATGCCCTCCCGCAATGGCGTTTTTGCGAGACCGTCAAGTTCGCAAGCCGCACATAGTGCGGGAAAAGGCGAAGCTATGCTTTGCCTTTAAGGCTTGCTTTTTGGGAAGCCTTGCTTGCGTTATTATACCACGAAGCAAAAATGCCCTCCCGCAAGGGCATTTTTGCAAGACCGTCAAGTTCGCAAGCCGCACATAGTGCGGGAAAAGGCGAAGCTATGCTTTGCCTTTAAGGCTTGCTTTTTAGCAAGCCTTGCTTGCGTTATTATAACATGTTACGCAAAAAAAAACAATAAATCACATAAAATAATTAAAAAAATTCAAAAAAACCCTTGCAATTTGAAAAAAAGCTGATATAATATTATAAAGATACTGTTATGCTTGAGAGTGGGTTCTGCCCACTCTCAATTTGTTGTAAACGAAAAAGGAGAAAATATGGCAAAGAAAAGCGGAGGAAATATCGCCTCCATAGTAAAAGAGCTTGCCGAGCCTGTCGCGGCAGAACTCGGATACTTTGTCTGGGACGTTGAATACGTAAAGGAAGGCTCTCAGTGGTATCTGCGCATTACCATCGACAGTGAGGACGGTATCGGAATCGAGGACTGCGAAAAAATGCACCGCGCAATCGACCCCATTCTCGATGAAGCCGACCCCATCGAAGAGTCATATCACCTTGAAGTATCCTCGCCCGGAATTGAACGGGAACTGAAAAACGAAATGCAGATAGAGGCTTGCGAGGGCTGGGACGTGGAAGTTAGGCTCTACGCACCGATTGACGGCTCAAAGCTCTTCCGCGGCGTGCTTCTCGGTTTTGACGGTGAGGGAAAAATCGCAATTTCGACCGAAAATGAAGAAATTCTCTCTTTCGACCGTTCCGCCATCGCAAAGCTGAGCACCGTTTTCGACTTTGATTAAAACAACTATATATTTTTGGATAAAGAAAGGTATGGTCACAAAAAAATGAACGCAGAGTTTTTCACCGCTCTCGAACTGCTCGAAAAAGAAAAGGGCATTCCGAAGGAATACATGATTGAGAAAATCGAAGCAGCGCTTGTTGCCGCATATAAAAAAGAATGCGGGAACAATATGAATGTAAGAGTTCTTATCGACCCCGTGAAAAAGGATGTAAAGGTCTATCAGCAGAAAACCGTCGTCGAGGAGGTCACAAATCCGGTTGCGGAAATCTCGCTTGAGGACGCAAAAGCACTCAGCAAACGCAACACCCTCGGAAAAGTACTTGAAACAGAGCTGAAAACAAAGAATTTCAGACGTCTGAGCGCTGACGCGGCAAAATCGGTCATCATTCAGGGAATCCGCGAGGGCGAGCGCAAGGCGATGCAGGAAGCATACGAAAACAAGCGCGAGGAGCTTATCACGGCAACCGTAAGCAAGGTAGACCCTGAAACCGGGAACGCCGTTATCGACACGGACACAAGCACGGCGGTGCTCCTTAAAAGCGAACAGATTCCGGGCGAGGTGCTTCATGTCGGAGACAAGATAAAGGTATATGTCACCGAAGTAAATAAAGAAGCAAAAGGACCGCTTGTCACCCTCTCCCGCAACCACCCCGGACTTGTCAAGCGTATGTTTGAGCTTGAAGTTCCCGAAATTCAGGACGGAACAGTTATAATCAAAGGCATCGCAAGAGAAGCCGGTTCAAGAACAAAAATCTCCGTATACTCGCGCGACCCCGATGTTGACGCAGTAGGCGCGTGCATTGGCAACCACGGCATGCGAATTTCGAGCATCGTTGACGAGCTCGGCGGAGAAAAAATAGACATAATCAGCTACAGCGAGACTCCAGAGGAATACATCAAAGCATCGCTTGCTCCCGCAGACGTAATTTCCGTCATTCCCGAGGGCGAGCGTCAGTGCAGAGTTATCGTCGCTCCCGATCAGCTCTCCCTTGCGATAGGCATAAAGGGACAGAACGCCCGTCTGGCAGCAAGACTGACAGGCTTCAAGATAGATATAAAGACCGAGTAATTTCCTTAAGGTAACCGAGGAGGAGCGCAATGGCAGAGAAAAAAACGACGACTCATGAAAGAAAGCAGCCCGAAAGAAAATGCATGGGCTGCGATGAAAAAAAGCCGAAAAAAGAGCTTATACGGATTGTAAGAACACCCGAGGGAGCCATCGAGCTTGATCTGACGGGCAAAAAGTCGGGGCGGGGCGCCTATATTTGCCACTCTCCCGCATGTCTGAAAAAGCTCAGGAAAAACGGCAGGCTCGGACGCGTCCTCTGCTGTGAGATTCCGGACGAAGTCTACGCGGCACTTGAGGAGGAGCTTCTCGATGACAAATAAAAATTCTCCCGAGAGCCTCTCTCTTATGCTCGGACTTGCCGCAAAGGCAGGAAAGCTCGTGTTCGGAACCTTCCTTGTCTGCAAAGCGCTTGCAGAAACGGGAAAAGGTAAGCCCTGCGCGGTCTTTGAGGCGTCGGATACCTCCGAAAACACAGGAAAAAGGCTTTCAGACAAGTGCCTTTTCTACGGAGTGCAGCACGAAGTGCTCCCGATTGATATGAAAGAACTGTCAAGAGCAACCGGAAAACGCGCACTCATCTCCGCCGTCGGCGTTTGCGACGAAAACCTTGCAAAAGCCATTTTGGAAAAGCTCGGAGCACAGCACAGCCCTCCAATGGCAACGCCTTAAAGGAAAAAGCACGGGCAGGAAACGCACGTCTTACCCAGATATACGATCTCATCTTGAAATGAAAGGGATTTTCCGCTTGCAGCACGGAAAATAAGGATTTATAATATGGCATCAAACGCAGCATTTAAAGTAAACCAACTCGCAAAGGACCTCGGCATAAAGGGAAAGGACATCACCGACCTTCTCGCCGAAAAAGGCTTCAGCGTCAAGTCACAGGCGTCGCTTGAGGCAGTCGAGTTCGGAATACTTATGGACTCTCTGACAAAAAGCAATCAGATAACGGGAATTGACGACTATATCGACGGCGTTACCTATATTCCCTCAAAGAAAAAGGCAGAGCCTGCAAAGGTGGAAGCCACCGAAGAAAGCAAAAAAGAAGAAAAGAATACGGAAAAAGCGGAGGCTCAGTCTGCGCCCGAACAACCGACAAAGCAAGAGCCGGCAGCAAAAGAAGAAGCTCCCGCAAAAACCGAGACACAGATAAAGTCGGAGACACCTGCAAAAACTGAAACTACTGTAAAAGCAGAAACTCCGGCAAGGACTGAAGCTCCCGCAAAGTCGGAGGCCACCGCAAAGCCTCAGGACTCGTCCGCGCAGGCGCAAAAACCGGCAGTGCCCGCTCAGCCCGGCGCACAGCCGCAGAGCACGGCAAGACCCCAGACGTCCGCACCCCAAAACCGTCCGGCACAGAATGCCCAAGGGGAAAGACACCAGTACGGCGACAGAGCTTCGTCCGGTCAGCGCCCCTACGGCGACAGACCTCAGGGCGGATACAGCCAGAGCGGTCAGAGACCCGCATACGGCGACAGGGCACAGGGAGGCTACAATCAGACGCAGGGTGAAAGACGTCCTTACGGCGACCGTCCCGCGTCCGGTCAGCGCCCCGGCGACAGATCGAGCGGAGGCTACGGTCAGAGAGACAACAGAGGAAGAAACGGCGGAAGATTCGGTCAGAATATGGGCGAGGACTATATCCCGAGCGCGCCGAAGCCGAAATTCCAGCCCCAGCCTATCGTAAGAGGTCAAACTCCAAAGGGCGGCGTCTCCTCACCCTCTCAGAGAGGCGCAACGCGCGTTGTTGACACGCGCTCGGCGTCCGTTGACCTTTCCAAATACGATGAAAGACTTGAAAATTTCGTTCCCGACGCTCAGAAGGACATGCGCGGCGACAAACAGAAGCTGAAAAAGCAGAACAACCGCGATCCTTACCGCAAAAACAAAGATGATTTCGTAAAGCAAAAGCCTCAGGCTCCGGTAAAGAAAAAACCGCTTGAAATTACGATTCCCGACGAAATCACCGTCGGCGAACTTGCCTCGCGACTCAAAATGACGGCGGGCGAGGTCATAAAGAAGCTCATGATGATGGGCGTCATGGCGACCGTAAACCAGGTAATCGACTACGACACGGCTTATCTTGTCGCTGACGAGCTTGGCGCCATCGCAACAAAAGAAGTTGTCGTCACAATCGAGGAGAAGCTCTTTGACGACACCGAGGACGATGAAAGCAAGCTCTGCGAGCGCGCTCCCGTCGTCTGCGTAATGGGACACGTTGACCACGGAAAAACCTCCATTCTCGACGCCATCCGCCACACAAGCGTTACCGCGGGCGAGGCGGGAGGAATTACTCAGCATATCGGCGCGTACAGAGTGGTCGTTGACGGCAAACCCATCACCTTCCTTGACACTCCCGGACACGAAGCGTTCACCGCAATGCGTGCTCGCGGCGCAATGGCAACCGATATCGCCATTCTCGTCGTTGCCGCTGACGACGGCATTATGCCGCAGACCGTTGAGGCTATAAACCACGCAAAAGCGGCAGGCGTTGATATTATTGTTGCAATCAACAAAATGGATAAGCCCACGGCTAATCCGGACGCGGTAAAACAGGCGCTCACTCAGTACGACCTTGTTCCCGAGGAATGGGGCGGCGATGTCATGTGCGTTCCGGTCTCCGCGCTTACGGGACAGGGCATTGACGAACTGCTTGAGGACGTTCTCCTTGTTGCCGAGGTCAAAGACCTCAAGGCAAACCCCGACAGACGCGCCAAAGGCGTCGTCATCGAGGCAAGACTTGACAAGGGTCGCGGCCCTGTTGCCACCGTCCTTGTGCAAAACGGTACGCTCCACACGGGAGACACCGTCATCACGGGCACTTCCGTCGGTCACGTCCGCTTCATGACAGACTACAACGGCAAGCCCATGACGTCCGCCGCACCGTCCGTTCCCGCCGAGATTATCGGTCTTGCAGAGGTTCCCTCCGCGGGCGACGAATTTCAGGTGGTTGAGGACGAGAGAATGGCAAGAGCACTTGCCGACCAGAGAAAGAGCAAGGCAAAAGAGGAAATGTTCAAGGCAAACGCCAGAGCAAACCTCAATGACCTGTTCGCTCAGATAGCAGAGGGCGTAAAAGACCTCAATATTATTGTAAAAGCAGACGTCGGCGGCTCTGTCGAGGCAGTCAAAGCATCGCTTGAAAAGATTTCAAACGAAGAGGTCAAGGTGCGCATTATTCATGCCGCGACCGGAGGCATAAATGAGGGCGACGTTATGCTCGCCGCCGCCTCCAACGCCATCATTGTCGGCTTCAATGTACGTCCCGACAAGGTAGCTATCGACAGCGCAGAGCGTCAGGGCGTCGATATCCGCACATACCGCGTAATTTATGAGTGCATTGAGGAGATTACCGCCGCAATGAAGGGTATGCTCGCCCCGAAATTCCGCGAAAATCTGCTCGGGCACGCCGAGGTACGCCAGACTATCCATGTTCCGAACGTCGGAACAATCGCCGGCTCGTATATTCAGGACGGCAAAGTCACCCGCGCCTCACAAATCCGCGTACTGCGTGACGGAGTGGTTATATTCGAGGATAAGATATCATCTCTTAAACGCTTTAAGGACGACGCACGCGAAGTTGCCGCCGGCTATGAATGCGGTATCGGACTTGAAAGATTCAACGACATTAAGGTCGGCGACATTCTCGAAGCCTTCGTCATGGAAGAAATCGAGCGCTGAGACAATATCTAAAGGACGGGAAAAGAGATTTTAGACTTTTTATGGTAAACTCTGATTTTCCAAAGCATAAAGAACCTTCGCATGTGCCGTTTTTTCTCACAAAAGCCGCGGCTTTTGTGAGAAAAAACACCGTGCTTGTCATCGCGGTCCTGCTCGCGCTTTTGACTTCCTTCATCGTAAGACCCGACCGCGGTTATCTTTCATATTTTGATTTTAAAACACTGACCTGCCTTTTCTGCACGCTCGCCGTAATCTGCGCGCTGAAAAACGTCCGTTTTTTCACAAAAGCGGCAGAAAAGGTCGTTCAAATAGCAGGAAACACGCGCACGGCGGTGCTGATGCTCGTTTATATCACTTTCATCGGCTCTATGCTGCTTGCAAACGACATGGCGCTGCTCACCTTTCTTCCCCTTGGATATTATGTTCTGTCCTCGTCGGGAAAAGAAAAGCACATGGCGTATACCTTTATCCTGCAAAACATCGCCGCCAACCTCGGCGGGATGCTCACCCCTTTCGGCAATCCGCAGAATCTCTATATTTACGAAAAATTTCACATCGGAAACGCGGAATTTATAAAGATAATGTTCCCGCCGTTTGCCCTCTCGGTACTGCTCATCACTCTCTGCTGTCTTTTCATTCCGAAAGAGCCTCTTGTGCTCACGGCAAGAGATTTTGCGCCGCTTCCGAAAGGAAAAACCGCGGTTTATCTTCTGCTTTTTGCTTTTTCCATTGCGCTCGTATTCCGAGTGATACCCTATTTTGTCGGTCTTGCCGTCGTACCTTTGGCGCTTCTGCTGCTTGATTCGTCGGCGCTCCGAAAAGTCGATTACGGGCTGCTTTTTACCTTTGCTTCGTTCTTCATTTTTGCGGGGAACATGGCAAGAATAGACGCGGTCAGAGAGTTTTTCGCATTTTTGCTCGAAAAAAGCACGCTCCTTACCGCCGCCCTCTCCTGTCAGATAATAAGCAACGTCCCCTCGGCGATTCTGCTCTCGCAGTTTACGCAAAATTACCCCGATCTTCTTGTCGGAGTCAACATCGGCGGCACCGGAACCATAATCGCCTCCCTTGCCAGCCTCATCACATACAGAGAGTACGCATCGCACTGTCCGGGCAAAACAAAAAAATATCTCGGACTGTTTTCCCTCATGAATTTTTCGTTTCTTTTTCTGCTCCTCGTTTTCTGTACCCTTACATAATAAAACGAATATAAAAAAGCCTTTATTTCCGACAAAAGCATAAGAAAGGATGATAAAATATATGAAATTCAAGAAAATAGCTGTACT
Organism: Eubacteriales bacterium; assembly: GCA_051887995.1. GTDB lineage: Bacteria > Bacillota > Clostridia > Oscillospirales > CAG-272 > SIG710. Next base: position 7,992 of record JBJFAQ010000148.1, on the reverse strand, counting down.
TACTTCCGGCGGCGACGCCCCCGGAATGAATGCAAGCATACGCGCAATCACCCGCTCCGCCCTGAAAAACGATATTGAAGTCATGGGCGTCATGGGCGGCTACCGCGGGCTTGTTGAGGACGACGTCATCGAGCTTACCGCGCGCGAAGTGTCAAACACAATCTGCCGCGGAGGAACGATTCTTCAGACAGACCGATGCCTCGAATTTATGAAGCCGGAGGGCATGGCAAAGGCCATTGCCACCTGTGAAAAACACGGCATTGACGCCGTTGTTGCAATAGGCGGCGACGGCACGTTCCGCGGGGCAACAGACCTTACCAACCACGGAATCCCCACTATCGGCGTCACGGGAACGATTGACAACGACATCACTGCAACCGACTACACCGTCGGCTCTGACACGGCGATGAACACGGTGCTCAGCATGGTGGATCGCCTGCGCGACACGGGCGAATCGCACGGCAGATGCATGGTAACAGAGGTCATGGGACGCGACTGCGGCGAAATCGCGCTGCTTACCGGCATTGCATCAGGCGCAGTCGGCGTTGCAATCCCCGAAATTCCGTTTGACGAAGACGCCTGCCTTAATAAGATAAAAGCGCTTCACTCAACGGGCAAGAGAAACTTCCTCGTCATTGTAAGTGAGGGCGTAAAGAAGACTGTTGAGCATGAGCACTACGGCGAAACGCTCACAAAACGTATTCAGACCGAAACCGGCATCGACACGCGCTTCAACAACCTCGGTCACGTGGTCCGCGGCGGAACTCCGTCTCTCCGCGACCGTGTCGCGGCGTCCAGAATGGGCGAGGCTGCCGTAAACCTCCTGCTTGACGGAAAAAGCGACGTCATTGTCTGCGAGCTGAACGGACAGATCGTTCCGGTTGACATTAACTACGCGCTTGTGCTCGACCATATGTACAAGGGCAAGCTGAAGGACGGAGACCTTGAAAGATTTACGCCCGCGCAAGTTGAGGAAATGAAGCGCTTCTGCGACGCAAAGACAGAATATATAAGAAAGCTATACGAGCTCAGCAACAAACTCTCAAGATAATAAACCGCTTTAATTTCTGCCAACCATGCAGGAATAAAACATAAAAACCCCGTCACCTACGCAAAAAACGTCGGTGACGGGGTTTTATATAACGGTGACATATTTCTACCAACCGCAATAACCCAAAGACATCGGGAAACGTTGTGATGTATTCTGTATGCCCATAATGCAGGCTCTCTCTGTTCCATCCGATACAAGGTGTATTCCATTTTAACCCGAACTTTATCTCCCGTCGCTTAGGGCATAGTAGCTCTGCTGTTTGCGGTTTTGTGAATACAATAATTTTTGATTTTATAGTTACATCTTCTATTATCTGTGTCCGGGGCCTAACGTTCTTCCGCCGTCAACAATTATGTTTTGTCCGGTTATATAATCCTGTGATGCAATAAACAGCACCGTGTCTGAAATATCTTTTGGTGTTCCGCTATGTCCGTTTTCGCCGAGAAATGTCATATGTTCCATTGTGTTTCCATCACGGTCAATAGCACCGGGAGAAATGCAGTTAACGCAAATATTGTATTCTCCCACCTCCATTGCAAGTGCCTTAACCATTCCAATCTGTGCCGCCTTTGCTGCCGCATAATCCACCCTGTTATAAAGACCGCATATAGCCGCAATAGAAGAAATATTTATTATTTTTCCGTATTTATTTGAAATCATAGATTTCAGCACAGCCTGTGTGCAATTAAAAGTGCCCTTAATATTTACATCAAGAACAAAATCTAAAGTTTCAGGTTCAGCATCTACAAAACGGGTAAGTTTATTCAAAAGTCCGGCACTGCCGCCGGCATTGTTTATCAAAACATCGATTTTACCGTAACGTTCTATTGCTTTTTCCACATACAAAAAAACCTTTGCTCTATCACGAACATCACATACGGCAGCCATTGCCGTACCGTTCATTTCTTCTATTTCTTTTACCGTTTCTTCTGCTTTTTCTTTATTAAAATCACAAACAATAATATTTGCCCCTTCTTTTGCAAAAGAAACGGCGATTTCCTTACCGATATTTTTTCCTGCGCCGGTAACCATAACCGTCTGTCCTTGAAATCTTTTCATTAACTCGCACCTCACAATATTTTTTATATCTGCGCCGTTATACATACAGTTTTTAATTTCGGCAATAGCAGCATTAGTTTTTTCTCTTATAACACCCGCAATTGCGGAAGCCATAACATCCGAAAACTTTTCCATATAATATTCATCTCAAATATAATATAACTACTTAAGATCTCCTTGTAAATGGCAGTTGTGATACTTTTATCAATTATGATACAAATTGTTATTGCAAACAAAGACTTTTTCTGTTAAAATATGAACAGAGGTGAAAAAATTGTTTATTGATTCTGTTGCTAACATAACTATAACAAAAGTCTTTTCCGCCAATCGTTTAATCAACTCACCTGTGGGTATTACAACCTACCGCCATAACCGTAACGGTTGGGCTGTGATCTTAAAATTAACGGGTAAAACAATTTATAATGTCGGTAGAAAAACAGTTATATCTGATAGTTTACATCCAGTAATCTTGCCTAAAGGCAGCGATTACTCCTGGATATGCAAAGAGCCCGGAGAATGTTTAATGATTGAATTTGAGGCCGATGCAGAAAGAAATTCTATTATTCCTTTTGAAATAAGTGATAATAGCGTTATTGTTAATGCTTTTTCAAAAATCGAGAGAAGTCTTAACAAACGAAAGCCTTACTATCAGCTTGAATGCTATAATCAATTATACGAAATCCTATTATTTTTAGCCAAATCTGTCACCAAAGAACCTACTCACCCTAAAAAATACAAAATTTTATACCCTGCAATTAAATATATATCCGAAAACTATTTTGACGGTAACATTACTAATACATCTCTTGCTGAACTTTGCGGAATAAGTACAGTTTATTTTCGCAAAACATTTAAATCGGTATATGGAATTTCGCCTGTTAAATACTTGCATGATTTTCGTATAAAAAAAGCCAAAGCAATACTACTCAGCGATTATGAATCAATAGAACAAGTAGCGTTAAGCGTTGGCTATAATAGCATTTATCATTTTTCTAAAATGTTTAAAACCTATACTGGTACAAATCCATCTGAATATGGAAAATCCTCCCGAAAATAATGTATGATGGGTATTATTCAGTCTGTCGAAAAAGTCACCATATAAGGTGGCTTTTTCGACAGACTGACGGCATCGCTTTTTGTGCGATGCCGTTTTTCTAAATTTTTTTATTGGACAAAAAAGCTTCCTTATCAGGTGCGGCGTTGTATCCGCTCTCCTTTTATGATACCTCTTTTTGCGGGCAGTCAAATGTCATTGTGGCTCTCAAGCTCTTCGGTATTGCGGAAAAGGAGCGAAATGCACCAGATTCCGGCAAGACCGACAATGGTATAAATAATACGCGCCCAAAGCGAGCCCTGTCCGCCGCATATCCATGCAACAATGTCAAACTTGAATAGTCCGATGCTTCCCCAGTTCAGTGCGCCTATAATAGTCAGGGCAAGGCAAATTTTATCCATTATCATAGCATAAATCCTTTCCGATAAATCAAATTTTTATCATCGGGATTAGTTTTATCCGTCTGCGGGCAAAATATTCATTTTTTAAAAGGTTTTTTCGGAAAAATCCGGCGTGAAAACCCGATTTGCAGACTCTTTTTCCTGCAAAAAGCCGTCAAATCCATATTTTTCCGCCTCGCGCGTCACAAAATCATATTCAAACGTTGTGATTTTGCGGCACAGCTCCTTTATTTCTCGCGGAGCATAGTCCGGCGTGTATTGTCTCAGCAGACTGAGATATACGCCGGAAACCGGAACGGTCTCAGATATCGCCGCAAGCACCTCCGCCGAGTCCTTTCGGCAGCCGGGCAGTACAAGATGCCGCACGATAACGCCCTTCTGCATTATGCCGTCTGCGTCAAGCTGCACGTTTCCCACCTGGCGGTACATCTCCGCAAGCGCAAGACGCGCCTTTTCCGGATAATCCGGAGCGCCTGAATACCGCGCGGCAAGATACGAGGACGCATATTTGAAATCAGGCAAATAAATATCGACAAGACCGTCAAGCGCGCGCAGAGTTTCGACGCTCTCATACCCGCCGCAGTTATAAACCACCGGGATTCCAAGCGTTTTTCTCACCGTCGGCAGAACACGCATAAGCGCGTCGGCGTAATGCGTCGGGGTGACAAGATTTATGTTGTGCGCACCCTCGTCCCTAAGACGAAACATGAGATTTGCAAGCAGCTCGTCATCGACCTCCCTGCCGGCGCTCCTGCCATCTCTTGAGATTGCGCTGTTCTGACAGTATACGCACCGCAGATTGCACCCGCAAAAGAAAATCGTTCCCGAGCCTCTTGTGCCGCTTATCGGAGGCTCCTCCCAGTAGTGAAGCGCGGCGCGCGCTATTCGCACGCGCCGCGGCATAAGGCAGCAGCCCGGCTTTTTATCCCTGTCGGCACGGCAGTCCCGAGGGCAGAGACGGCAAAGCCTTTTCTCGTCTTTTTCTGTCATAGCTCAGTTCTTTAAGCTGTGTATCGGCGCTGGGATTCTTCCTCCGCGCGCAATAAAGCGCGCCGGAGACGCGTCCGAGAGCTTCATTACCGGAGCATGTCCGAGCAGACCGCCGAAATCAACGCTGTCGCCGACGCCCTTCCCGTATGCGGGAATAAGGCGCACCGCCGTTGTCTTTGTGTTCGCAACGCCTATTGAAATTTCGTCTGCGATTATGCCGCAAATAACGTCCTCGGAGGTGTCCCCCGGAACAGCTATCATGTCAAGTCCGACAGAGCATACCGCCGTCATCGCTTCAAGTTTTTCAATGGAGAGCGCTCCGCGCTCGACAGCGGCAATCATACCGGCGTCCTCGGAAACCGGAATAAACGCGCCCGAAAGTCCTCCGACATGCGACGACGCCATAACGCCGCCCTTCTTTACCGCGTCATTGAGCATGGCAAGCGCGGCGGTCGTGCCGTGAGTGCCGCAGACCTCAAGCCCCATGTTTTCAAGAATATGCGCAACGGAATCTCCGATTGCCGGCGTCGGTGCAAGGGACAAATCGACAATGCCAAACGGCACGTCAAGCCGCCTTGACGCTTCGCTTGCCACAAGCTGACCTGCGCGTGTGATTTTAAACGCCGTTTTCTTAATTATATCCGCAAGCTCGGAGAGATTGCAGTCGCCTGCCCTTGCAATGGCGGAGCTGACAACACCCGGACCTGAAACGCCGACGTTTATAACGCAGTCAGGCTCGCCCACTCCGTGGAAAGCGCCCGCCATAAACGGGTTATCCTCCGGAACGTTTGCAAACACAACGAGCTTTGCACAGCCGATAGAGCCGTTTTCGCGCGTCAGATACGCCGTGCGCTTGATGGTTTTGCCCATGAGAGCGATGGCGTCCATGTTGATGCCCGCCTTCGTTGTTGCCACATTGACTGAGGAGCAGACAAGATTTGTCTCGGCAAGCGCCTCCGGAATAACGGAAATCATATTCCGCTCGGCGTCTGTCATTCCCTTGTGCACAAGCGCGCTGAATCCGCCGATGAAGTTTATTCCGAGCGTCTGAGCCGCTCTCTCAAGTGCGCGCGCAACCTTAATATACCCTTCCGGAGAAATTGCGCCGCCCACAAGCGACACGGGAGTTACCGCCACGCGCTTGTTCACAATCGGTATGCCGTATTCTTTTTCTATGTCCGAGCCGACCGAGACAAGCCGCTCGGCTTTTTTCGTTATTTTATCATAAATTTTGCCGCAGAGGCGTTCCTCGTCCTCGCTCACGCAGTCGAGCAGTGAAATGCCCATTGTGATGGTTCGGATATCGAGGTTTTCCTCCCGTATCATGTTTATTGTCTCTAAAATATCAGATGTATTAAGCATTTTTATTTCCTTTTATGTTGAAGATTCAGACGCGGTGCATGGTGTTGAAAAGTTCCTCATGCATCGTATGAATGTCAAGCCCGTTTTCTTTTCCGAGCGCAGAGAGGGCATCGACAAACTCCGCAAAGGGAATGGTCAGACTGCCGATATCGGCAAGCATAATCATGGCGAAATAGTCGCTTAAAACGCTCTGTGTGATTTCGAGGATATTCGCGCCCTTTTCGGCACAGATAGTGCTGACCTTTGCAATGATGCCGACAGTGTCGCGCCCCGTGACGGTAATAACAGCTTTCATTTTGTTCTCCTTTGACCCGCATAGTATAATTGTTTATATTTTACAACAAAATTCCTTTTATTTCAAGAGGGGAAGTGCGGCTTTTTCCGCTCTGCGGGCAAAAAATCTTTGTTTAAGGCGGTTTTTCTTTCATTTTCTTTGGCGGATGCTTGGTTTTTTCGCGGCATGAGCAGCAAAAAGCAAAAGAATGACGCCACAAAGTAAAAAAAGCCGGGGGAGAATATTAAAAAAAGCCTTTCGGTATTTACCGGAAGGCTTCATGTTAGAGGCAAAACCACAGGAAGTCCGACGCCGCTTTTTCTTTGCCGAAAAAGGCGCAAAGAAAAAGCTTGGCAAAAAGAAAGCGCCGGAAGGGGATTTCGCCCACTGCGGTGGGCAGTCGGGTGCGAGCAGGGATTTTGCCCGCTTCGGCGGGCAGTCGGGTGCGAGCGGAGATTTCGCCCGCTTCGGCGGGCGACCGAGGCTACGCGCCTCGGCTGGCGCCGCCTTTTATAAAAGGCGGGCGAAAATTTTTTTGAAAGGGGTCATACGAGCTTTTTCATAATGCGCCCCGCAGGTTTTTATCACAGAGGCGGGTATTTATAATGATACGAATTTTCCTCACGGCAGTATTGCAGTTCTATTCCGAAAATATCCCTGACAACGCCGCTTTGGCAGATGACCTCGGGCGTATCAAATGCCGCGATTCTGCCTTCCTTCAAGACAATGATACCGTCAGAAAAGCCAAACGCAAGCGGAAGGTCATGCATTACGGAAGTTACACCCTTCCCCGAGTCGGCAAGAGAGCGCAGTATTTTCATAAGCTCGACCTGATGCGAGATATCAAGATATGTGGTAGGTTCATCTAAAAGAATATAGTGGGTATCCTGTGCAAGCGCCATCGCGATATAGGCATTTTGCCGCATACCGCCCGAAAGCGAGGAAACAGGTCTATCGGCAAGATTCTCAATTCTAAGTTGCTTTAGCGCTTTATCTGCGATTTCGCGGTCCTTTTCGCCGTATCTCCGCGGATAGCCGAGATGAGGAAACCTACCGTGAATTACCATTTGCTTTACTGTCATATCGGGCACGCTTTTGCCCTGGGCGAGATAAGAAACCTTCTTTGCGATGTCCTGCCGCGACAAATCCGACGCCGCTTTGCCGTCAATCACAATTTCCCCCGATTCCGCCCTTATAATACCGATAACGGTCTTAAGCAGTGTGCTCTTTCCTGAGCCGTTTGCGCCGATTACGGAAATCAGCTTCCCTTTGGGAAGCGAAAGCGAAACGTCGTGCAAAATGTTTTTTCCGCCGTAACCCGAAAATATATTTTTAAGCTCAACCACTTCTGTGCCCTCCTTTGCCCTTTATCAGGATGAACACAAAGAACGGAGCGCCGAGAAACGCCATGATAATGCCCACGGGAATTTCGTAAGGAGAGAACGCGGTTCTTGCTATGGTGTCGCAAAGGCACACAAAAGCCGCGCCGAACAGCGCGCAAAGTCCCAGAAGGTGAATTGATTTGCTACCTGCGAGCCGTCTTACCGCGTGAGGAACGACAAGTCCGACAAAGCACAAAAGCCCCGCAAGGCTGACGGCACAGCCCGCAAGCAGTGCGGCAAGAAGCAGAAACAAGGTGCGCATAAAAGACGTATTCATTCCAAGCCCTTTGGCAGTGTCCTCGCCCAAGGTAAAAACATCAAGCTCGTTTGTCAAAGTGAGCAAAACGGAAACGGTTATCAGAATGATAAGGGCGGCGGGAATCAGCTTTTGATAGGTCACAGCCGAAAAATCGCCGATT
>JBJFAQ010000147.1:0-3898 GCA_051887995.1 Eubacteriales bacterium | reverse complement strand
CAATTCGGAATTTATGGTGACCACTCAAAAATAACAGAGGAACTTGGTCGGATATCTCAAATTGATTTTTTTCCGGAGCGGAGATATGTATTAAAATTCAAATAAAATATTAGCAATATATTTACAGCAGATGAATCGGGGATAATTAGTTTTTCTAAGAACGTTTATATAAGTCGATTCTGTCGCCGTGAACAGGATTTATATGCTTTTTGTGCCATTCATCAGCGCAGTGAAAGGAATAAATTTAAAATGAAAGAGTCAATTTTTAAGGATAAGACGTTAATGATAACCGGCGGCACCGGTTCATTCGGCAATGCGGTCTTAAACCGTTTCCTCAAAACCGATATCGGTGAAATCCGCATTTTTTCCCGCGACGAAAAGAAGCAGGACGATATGCGCCACGAATTTCAGGCGAAAATGCCTGAGGAAGCAGACAAAATCAAATTTTACATAGGAGACGTCCGCGATTTGCAGTCAGTCAAGAACGCAATGCACGGTGTAGACTACATATTCCACGCAGCCGCCTTAAAGCAAGTGCCGTCCTGCGAGTTCTTTCCCATGGAAGCAGTAAAAACAAATGTAATTGGCACTGATAATGTACTGACTGCTGCAATTGATGAAGGGGTAAAATCGGTAATATGCTTATCTACCGATAAGGCTGCTTATCCTGTTAACGCAATGGGAATTACAAAAGCGTTGGAAGAGCGGGTCGCAGTTGCCAAATCGCGGACAACGGAAATAACCAAAATTTGCTGTACACGTTACGGCAATGTTATGTGTTCCCGCGGCTCGGTAATTCCGCTTTGGATAGAGCAGATAAGAAATGGTCAGCCAATTACGATTACCGATGGTTCTATGACCCGTTTTATTATGTCACTTGACGAGGCGGTTGATCTTGTTCTGTTTGCCTTTGAGAACGGAGAAAGCGGCGATATTCTCGTGCAAAAAGCGCCTGCCTGCACCATTAGAACACAGGTGGAGGCGGTTTGCGAGCTGTTCGGAGGCGATAAAAACAGCATAAAAACAATAGGAATACGCCACGGAGAAAAAATGTACGAAACTCTGCTTACAAACGAGGAGTGCGCCAAAGCGGTTGATATGGGAGATTTCTACCGTGTGCCTGTGGATAAGCGTGGACTTAATTATGATAAATATTTTAGTAAGGGAGATGAAAAACGAAATCCGCTTACGGAATTTGATTCTAATAATACTGAGCTGTTAAATGTGGAACAGGTTAAAGAAAAGCTTTTGTCTTTGCAATACATCCGCGATGAATTAGCTAAGCTAAAGGAAAGCTGAGGAGTTTTTAATTATGCCGACTCTTGAGCAAAGAGTTTTAATAGAACTTTTAGCCGGAGAAATTACGGGAAATACGAATCTTAGCGAAGCGGAGCTTAAAGATGCCGACTGGGCAGAGGTGCTTAAAGAGGCTAAGGCACAGGCGGTAACTCTTATGGTTGGGGATGCGGCAGTTAAATATCGCGACCGTATCCCGGATTATTCGGAGTGGAGCAAGTCGGTTGCGTCGGTTCATATTGCCAATGTGAGAACTGCGTATAACGTGCAGGAACTTACACGTATTATGGAAGGTCATCGATTTTTAATATTAAAAGGAGTGGCAGCCGCTTCGTACTATCCTAGGCCATATGAGAGAAGTTTCGGAGATATAGATTTCTTGATTGACCCGTCCGAAAGACAGGAAATTGAAGATTTACTAAGTGCAAATGGTTATCAAAACTGGAACAGAGAGCATATTTGCCATGTTGTTTTTAAAAAGGGATATGCTCATCTTGAAATGCACTTTGAAATTGCCGGTATTCCGTATGGAGAGCCCGGAGATATCGTTCGAGAGTTTATGAAGGACGCGGTTAACCATTCCGTGATCGCTGAGCTTGATGGTCACTGCTTTCCCGCGCCGGAGGATATATACCACGGGCTTATAATCCTTCTTCATATGCAACATCATATGTTAGGAGAGGGCTTGGGACTTCGCCATATATGTGACTGGGCGTGTTATTTACAAAAGACAGAGAATAAGGCGTTTTGGCCGGAATTGCTCGGTCTATTTGAAAAAATCGGGATTTTGACATATGCTAAGGTCATTTCAAAAATCTGCTCTATGTATTTTCACATAAACTGCCCTGAATGGGCTCAATCCGCGGATGAAGAGTTGTGCAGAGACGTTATGAACGATGTTCTTGCCGGAGGAAATTTCGGCAGAAAGGATAATGTCAGAGCCGGAAGCGGTATGATGATTTCTGAGCATGGAAAGAGTGGAACAAAGCGAGGCAAGATTTCCAATCTTTTTTGGACTCTTCATCACTCAACTGCCACAATGTTTCCCGTAGTCAAAAAATGCCCGTTGCTATACCCTTTCTTGGACTGTTACCGTGTATTGCTGTATCTTGTGAAAACGGTAAAAGGGGAAAGAAATTCGATTGTAAAGCTTGCTTCTGCCGCGAATCAGAGAAAAAGAATATATGACAGACTGCATTTGTTTGAAACGGAAAAACGAAAATAAATTGATATAAGCATACTTATAGCATGAGCATAAAGACCTAAAAAAATTACCGAAGTGCGTTGTCACAGCGACATCGGGGGCGGGACACGACCTGCAATATAAATCTTGGAAGCGGTTTTCAAGACATAAGCTTTTTAAATAAAAAATAAGAACTTTAAACCGGTCTTTAGCCCTTGTTCTCATCGCAATTACGAACAACGCCTCTTTATTCAGCATTTTTACTTGTCAAAAACAGGGGTAATTAAGGGAAAGGAATTATTATAACAATGGAAACCGATTACAGCAATATAAAATTTAAGGAAAACGGCAAGCTTAAACTGCTGATTATTGTCGGCACCCGTCCGGAAATTATCCGGCTTGCGGCGGTAATCACCAAATGCAGAAGGTATTTTGACACTCTCCTTGCTCATACCGGGCAGAATTACGATTAAAATCTAAACGGCGTGTTTTTCAAGGACCTCAAACTTGACGACCCGGATGTTTATCTGAATGCGGTGGGCGGCAATCTCGGCGAGACCTGCGGCAACATTATCGCAAAGTCGTACACCCTGATGGAAGAGATAAGACCCGATGCGGTGCTGGTTCTCGGCGATACTAATTCCTGCCTTTCGGTTATCGGTGCAAAGCGCCTTCATATTCCGATTTTTCACATGGAAGCAGGCAACCGCTGTAAGGACGAGTGTCTGCCGGAGGAGACCAACAGGCGCATTGTAGACATCATTTCCGATGTCAATATGGCATATTCCGAGCATGCAAGGCGTTATCTTGCCGACTGCGGCTTGCCGAAGGAGCGTACATATGTAACAGGCTCACCTATGGCGGAGGTTTTGCATAACAATCTTGCCGAAATTGAAGCAAGCGACATTCATGCAAGACTTGGGCTGGAAAAGGGAAAGTATATTCTGCTTTCCGCACACCGCGAGGAAAATATTGACACCGAAAAGAACTTTACGAGCTTGTTTAATGCCATAAACAAGATGGCGGAAAAGTACGATATGCCGATTTTGTATTCCTGCCATCCGAGAAGCCGCAAGCGCCTTGAAGCATCGGGCTTCATGCTGGACAAGCGGGTAATTCAGCACGAACCGCTCGGATTTCATGACTACAATTGCCTCCAGATGAATGCTTTTTGCGTTGTTTCCGATTCGGGAACGCTTCCGGAGGAGAGCTCGTTCTTTACTTCCATCGGTCATCCTTTCCCCGCGGTCTGCATACGCACTTCGACCGAGCGCCCGGAGGCTCTGGACAAGGCGTGCTTTATTCTTTCCGGCATTGACGAAAAGGGACTTTTGCAATCGGTAGACACGGCGGTCGAGATGAACAAAAACGGTGATTTCGGCATTCCCGTACCCGATTACATCGAGGAAAATGTTTCGA
>JBJFAQ010000146.1:0-3914 GCA_051887995.1 Eubacteriales bacterium | reverse complement strand
TCTCGGCAATAAACTCTTTTATATTCTGCATAATAATTCCCTTTCTCGGTTTTTTATCAGTATATCACAAAGTAAAGGTAAAATCAATACAAAACAGTCGTTTTATCACCCAATTTCACTTTTTTGGATAAACCAATTCAAATTTCCATATACCGATTTAAGAGAGCAAAATCTGCCGCGCCGTCAATTTTTGCATGCTTTGATGTTCCAATATTTTCATGCAAGCAGTCTTGAAAAAAAGAAAATCTTCAGTTATAATAAATATACGCAGGAAATCTTGCCGAGAGCAAGCGTTTTCGCTTCATGGCATATTACTGAAAAGTCACATGATACGATTAACAAAAGCGAGGTAAAGAAAATGAAGGATTACATACGCAAAATAAATTACTATGAAACCGACAAGATGGGTATTACACACCATTCAAACTACATTCGTTTTATGGAAGAAGCACGTTTGGACTTTCTTGAGCAAATCGGATGCGGATACGCGCAAATGGAAAAAGATGGCGTGATTTCTCCCGTCATAGGGGTTGAATGTCAGTACAAACGCCCTACAACATTCGGAGATGAGATACGTATTCACGCTGAAATCGAGGAATATAAGCGCGTGAAGCTGACGGTGGCATATACAATTTACAATAACCGCACGGAAGAAGTCGTGTTTACCGGCAAGAGCATGCATTGCTTTGTCAACGCTGAGGGAAGACCGATTTCGCTTGTAAAGCAATTTCCGTCATATGACGCTATATTCCGTTCATTATCAGGCGAGGAAAAGAATAGTTGAATTCAAAATGCAAATACAGAAAAAATGATATCTTTTGAAAACGGCGCGCCAGACGGCGCGCCGAAATACTTTATTTTATTCCGTATGTCTCTCTCCGCTGACCAAAAGCGCTGAGAGCGATGATAAAAGACGGCAGCCAAATACCCGCAAACGTGAAAACAGACATGCGCCTTCTTTCAGTTTTTCATTTCAACCAATGAGCAACTTGTATTTTCAGAACATATTTCAATCAAGTAACCCGTTTCCGTTGCAAACGATTTTATTTGAACGGCGTTACCGTCCCGAACGGGTTTTAAATAAACGATATGAAATTCGGAAAAATCGCGTTTCTTACTATCCGCATTTTCAAGTCCTTCCAATGCCAATGTAATATACCGCGTATTATGCAGGTGACCGTTGAAATCCATATCACTGCTTCGTAATTTAATTTCGGCTTCACCATCGTATATTGCAGCAGAGCGAAGCCGAGGTGCATTGTCAAAAATAACTTTCTCCTCCGGCTGATAGGAGAGAAAGAGCTCTTCATCCACACGAACCAATCTTCCGGTCTTCATATCAAACAAAGCGAACTTTGCCTCTGCACGTATAATCTCACTGCCGTTTTCATCGCTCAGAAGGAAGTCACGATAAACAGTACTTGCGGGAGCTTTGCCTCGAACCCAAGTTGTGATGTTCAATGTCTCACCGTTTTCGGGACGGCGGACAATTTGAACTCTCCACTCGGTCAGAATCCATGCAATTCCGCTTTTATTCGCACATGCGATGCTGTCTCCCGCACTTGCGGAATGGTCGCCCGCCGCACACTCAAGAATTTGAAGAATTGCCTCGTATGACAGTTTTCCGTTTCGATTGTAATCACTTGGTCTTGGTGTATATGCTCCTTGATAGTACATAAGTATCTCCTTATCAGCGGTTTTTCTCTATATCCTGCCAATTTGAATTTGTAAGTATTTCCGCGTTTTCACCGAAAAAGGCCTCTCCTGCCGCCTCGTCGCCTTGCAGCCAATACATAAACCATGCGGTCACATACCCATCTGCAAAGTAAAGCATATCTCCATGGTCTGCATTATTTCGCCGCGCCATGACTTTTGTTACATCAGGCGGGATTCGGTTGTAAATATCGGTAAGTCCATTCAGATTCACAACAAGATTTTCGTCTGCGTTTCCGGTTGATGACATAAGAAGTGTCGGAACCGTGACCTTACTTTCATCATATACCCAGTCGAGCGCATCGGCAAGCTCATGACTTGTCGGGCTGAGGGAAACAACCGCTTTATATATGTCTCCGTTTTTCTGTTCGGATATGGCGTTGAATACACCGACGCCTCCCTGCGAATGTCCGGTAATACCGACATTCTCTAAATCCACTTTCCCGTAAAGCTCGTTATTGTAGCCTTTTATCTCCACTTTTTCGCCATTCAGCTTTTGCAGAAAGCGCACACTCATTTCGGCGGAAAATCCGTTCCACGCATACTCTTCCTCGGTCGCGACCGTTATAAATCCCCATGACGCAAGATGCTTTTGCAAAGCCTGATACTTTGAGCCTTTCACACCGGTTCCGTTCACAAAAATTACCACGGGATATTTGTTTTCCGATTCTTTAATGTCGGACGGATAAAACACCTCATATTTCCCGAAAGACGACATTGCCGCATTTTCAAAATAATTGACTTTATAACTGCCGTTTGCTATGTACTTTGCTTCAATCTCACCGCCCGTTTTCACGGTTTCGGTGTATTTGTCCGGAACACTCGGCTTTTTTGCCGCATAAACAAGTAAGATAATAACAAGCAAAACAATGGCTGCAAATACGATTCCTATGATTTCCAGTGTTTTTCTCATGCTTCTTCTCCCTCGGGCTTGACAACGTCATATTTCAGTAATATAATCACATCATAACGATACGATAGTATCATTATTATACGAATCTCGGAATCCTTTGTCAACCTGATTTCGGGTATTTGATACTGCCGAGGGTTCTTCGTATCAAATAAAGGAGGAGCAATGGGAAGAAGCAGTAAAACGACAGAATTTCTGAAAGAATGCATGGCAGATGCACTGATTGAGCTGATGAAGGAAAAAAACTTTCACAAAATCACAGCGGACGAGATTTCCGCAGCTGCCGGAGTAGGACGCGCCACATGGTTTAGAAACTTCAAATCGAAAGAAGACGCAATTCGCTACAAGCTGCGTGTCGCGTGGGAACGGTATGCAGAGGAACACGAATTATCCGAACGAAGCCGATTTGACATACGAAATGCTCCTGCATTTTTTGATTACAACGCAGGAATGCAGACAATTTTGAAGACTATTTACCGCGCGGAACTGGATATGCTTGTTTTTGATACGTTCAAGGAGGTCATGGTCAATCCGCAGGCCGATTCACCCGACCGATGGTATCGAGAAAAATTCTACGCATATGGGCTTTACGGTCTGCTTGACGGCTGGGTACGGCGTGATTTCGCGGAAACACCGGAAGAAATGAGCCAAATGACCGTTAGGCTTCTCAAAACAAATACGGTTTTATAAAAGAGAAGAAAAATGCGCGCCCGAAATTCGCACTTTCTACCCATAAAAATTGCCGTTCGCAGTCCGGAGACGCTTTTTGCTTTGATATTTTCAAAAAGGGTCTTCTCAAAATCGGTCAACAGATGTATAATGAGATTGACCGAATCGGTTAACGGAGGTGGCGGTTTGAACGAGCGATTCTTTTCTTTGCCCACAGAAAAGCGGCAGGCAATCATAAACGCAGGCTATCGGGTATTTTCGCAAAATTCCTATAAAAACAGCCCTATGAGTGAAATTGCGGATGCGGCAGGCATCAGTAAATCCTTGCTTTTTCATTATTTTCATAATAAAAAAGAGCTTTACATGTTTCTTTGGAACAACTGCGCCGAAACCACCATCGAATATCTGACAAGGTACAACTGCTACGAGCAGAAAAATCTGTTTGAGAGCATGGAACGGGGGATGCGGGCAAAGATGGAAATTATCCGCTTGTACCCCGACATGGCAAGCTTTACAATCAAGGCTTTTTACGAAAAGAACGCCGAAATTTCTGCCGCTGTTCAGGCAAGCTATCACAAGTACTTCAATCTGAAAGCGGAAAAAACGCGGCTGAATATGGACC
>JBJFAQ010000145.1:0-17807 GCA_051887995.1 Eubacteriales bacterium | reverse complement strand
TAAAAAACCCGGCGCGAAAGCAATGCTTTCGCGCCGGAATTTCGTTTTTTATGACATAAAATTACTTTTCAAGGAATCTCGAAAGAAAATCCTTTGTTTTCTGATTCTGCGGATTCAGAAGCACCTGTGAGGGGGCTCCTTCCTCGCATATCACACCGTCAGCCATGAATACGACCTTTCTCGACACATCGCGCGCAAACGCCATTTCATGCGTGACAACTATCATCGTCAGTCCCTCTGCGGCAAGCGCGCGCATGACGGAAAGAACCTCGCCCACCATCTGGGGGTCAAGCGCGCTCGTCGGCTCATCGAAAAGAAGCACCTCCGGCTCCATTGCAAGCGCCCGCGCTATTGCAACGCGCTGCTTCTGACCGCCCGAGAGCTGAGCAGGTCTTGCCATGATATACGGCGTCATACCGACCTTTTCAAGGTACTTCATGGCAATTTCCTTTGCCTCCGCCTTTTTGCGCTTCAGCACCGAAACCTGCCCGACAATACAGTTATCAAGTGCGGTCATGTTGTTAAACAGATTGAAGCTCTGGAATACCATGCCGACATGGGCGCGGTATGTCGAGAGCGCGAAATCCTGTCTTTGTATATCCTCGCCGTGAAAAAGTATGCTTCCGGACGAGGGCGTTTCAAGCAGGTTGATACAGCGGAGCATCGTGCTCTTTCCAGAGCCCGACGCGCCTATGATGCTCACGGTTTCGCCGCGTTCAACGGAAAAACTGATGTCATTTAATACATTATGGTCGCCGAACTGCTTTCCGAGGTGTACAAGCTCAATGATTTTTTCACTCATGCCGGCTTCCCCTCCTGCTCATTTACATGTATTTCCGCCTGCGAGTCTGTCTGAGAGCCGAAAACGGTATAGTTTCCTCTGCCCTCGAGCTTCTTCTCGGCAAATCGGAGAAGTCTTGTCACGGTGAAGGTCATCACAAAGTACAGCACACAGACAACAAGATATGTCTGGAAAATCTGAAGATTCATACGTTTGATGACGCCCGCGAAGTAATAAAGCTCGGTAACGCCGATTACATTGAGCACAGAGGTATCCTTTATATTGATAACGAACTCATTGCTGACCGACGGCAGAATGTTGCGGAGCACCTGCGGCAGAATGACCTTCAGCATCGCCTGCGAATGTGTCATACCGAGCGATATTGCGCCCTCTGTCTGCCCGCGGTCGATTGAAATGATGCCTCCGCGGACGATTTCCGCCATGTACGCGCCGGTATTTATCGAAACGATTATAATACCCGACGGAATAAGCGGCAGGGTTTTTCCGCCTGTCGCAAAAGCGTAGCCCCAATAGATTACCATTGACTGAACCATCATCGGAGTTCCGCGGAAAACCTCGATATAAACGGCGATAATGCCGTTTACTATCTTGTGAAGCAAACGGAAAACGAAATGACGGGATTTGGGTGCAGTGCGGATAACTCCCGTCAAAAGACCGATGAGAAGTCCCGCAATCGTGCCGACAAGGGATATAAGTAGCGTATTACCCACGCCGTTTAAAAGCTGTGGGTAATACTTTGTGAATATCCCGATTACGTCTCGTAGAAATTCCATTATTTCTTTATAATTACCACAAGGTTGGACTCGTAGTAAGTCTGCGTGAAGTCGATTTCTTCCTCACGCTCTGCCGTGGGGCTCATACCTGCGACAACGGCGTCGATTGTGCCGGATTCAAGCGCGGGAATAAGAGAATCCCACTCGATGGAATAAATTTCGAGCTTAAGACCGAGCTTGTTTGCAACATACTGTGCGACCTGAACGTCATAGCCGTTTGCATAAAGACCGTCCTTGCCCTCGCCGCTTATCGGCACAGCGCCGAGAGACTGTGCGCCGGTCTCGGTCCAGTTGAAGGGCTCGTATGCGCACTCCATGCCGACGCGCAGAGTGCCGACAAACTCATCGGGAGCCTCGGAGGAGAGTGCAAACTCTGTTACCTCCTCGCCGCAGGTGATGGCAACGATCTGCTCCATGAGAGCCTGCTTTGTCTCGGTGGAAACCTCGGAGAGAACGGCGTTTATCTGGTCTCTGAGCGCAGAACCGGTAGCAACACCGATAGCAACACCGACGTCAGCCGCAGTGGCGGTGAAACCTGTTTCGTTGTTCTTAAGCGGAATATATGTAAGGGTATCGTCAGAGCCGCAGACGGAAAGCGCGGTAGGTTCTTCTGCTACATAGCCGTCGATTGCACCGCTTTTGAGCGCGGTCAGAAGGTCGGTAAATTCGGGGTATGTAGAGGACTGAACATTTTCAATCTGCTTTACGGCGTCGGCGTGGAAAGTACCGCTCTGAGCGGCGATTTTAGCGCCCTTGAGGTCTGCGAGCGATGAAGCAGAGGTGAGATTTGTCGCCTCTTTCTGCGAGCCGCAGGAAACGACTGCCGCAAGCATTATGAAAACAAGCGCGAGTGAGAGTATTTTTTTCATTTTTTCCCTTTCTTTTGCTCTTTTTTCGGAGCACGGTCCGAAAGCCTTGAATTTCGCCGCATGGCGGCGCTGCTCCCGACCGAAAAAACAAAAACCCGTGATTTTCTATCACGGGTGTTATTTTCTTCCGCCTGTCCTTCAGGCAAACGCAAAAAACAGAACCGCGATAGCGCTCCACATCTCTGTGACAGTGATATACATATTATATATATCCCCAACAGACGTCGCGGCGGCAACCGCGGAGTCCGCTTCGGCAAAGTCCCCTTTCAACCGCAGCCGTCTGCCGTCGTGTGCGCGGTCTAATCTTGTTCTCTGCAACCTCTATCCGAGCTTTTATTTTATTGCGACCATTATATACGCTTTTCCGTTCTTTGTCAATATCTTTTATTGACTTTTTTTCGGGCTTTGAAAAATGCTTTTTGTGCATTATATATAAAAATTCGTCTTTTTTCGCCTTATCCTTCTCCTGTGCGGGCGAATGTTTTTCTTTATCTGCCGCCTACTTCGGCACGTGCGGTTTTTCTTTTTCTGAAAAATTGCCTAAATTTCATTATTTTCGGGAAACACTCGCAAAAACTGTTGAAAACAAACTCGAAAAATGATATACTTATCTTACAGAAAACATTTCATGGGATAGGAAGGTGCTTTTTATGGGCAATGACTATGTAATCGAAATGCTGAATATAACGAAAGAGTTTCCCGGCATCATCGCAAACGACGATGTAACTCTGAGACTGCGCCGCGGCGAGATTCACGCGCTCCTCGGCGAAAACGGAGCCGGGAAAAGTACCCTTATGAGCGTCCTTTTCGGTCTTTACCGCCCCGAAAAGGGCACGATTTTAAAGGACGGCAAGCCCGTTAAAATCAAAGACCCGAACGACGCAAGTGCAATCGGCATCGGAATGGTGCATCAGCACTTCAAGCTCGTCGAGATCTTCTCCGTGCTTGACAACATCATACTCGGCGTCGAGCCGAGCACCCTCGGCTTTCTCAAAAAGAAAAAAGCACGCGAAAAAGTAGTCGCGCTCTCCGAAAAATACGGGCTTTCCGTAAATCCCGACGCAAAGATAGAGGACATCAGCGTCGGCATGCAGCAGCGCACGGAAATCCTCAAAATGCTTTACCGCGACAACGATATCCTCATTTTCGACGAGCCTACCGCCGTGCTCACGCCTCAGGAGATAGCGGAGCTTATGCAGATAATGAAAAATCTGGCAAAGGAAGGCAAGTCGATACTTTTTATCACCCATAAGCTGGATGAGATTATGCAGGTGTCCGACCGCTGTACCGTCCTTCGCAAAGGAAAATGCATAGGAACTGTCAATACAAAAGAGACAAACATCGAAGAGCTTTCACGAATGATGGTAGGGCATGAGGTAAGCTTCTCGGTCGAAAAGAAACCTGCGGAGACGGGAGATACCGTTCTTGACGTAAAGGGACTTTCCGTTGTTTCCCGCGTCCACAAGACCGACGCGGTGAAAAACGTAAGTCTCAAGGTAAAAGCCGGGGAGATTGTAAGCATAGCCGGAATCGACGGAAACGGTCAGACCGAGCTTGTATATGCGCTCACCGGACTTGAAAATGCCAAATCCGGTACGATTACCATGCTCGGAAGGAACATCACCCGCCGCCCGATAAGAGAACGCTCTCTGCTCGGAATGAGCCACATTCCCGAGGACAGGCACAAGCACGGTCTGGTGCTTGACTACTCGCTTGAGGACAACTTTATTCTTGAGAGATATTTTGAGCCGGAATTTTGCAGTGCCGCGGGCTTTATGAAGCGCAAAAACATCAGAAGCTATGCCGAGCGCCTCTCGGAACAGTACGACGTGCGTTCCGGACAAGGTCCGGTGACGATCACGCGCTCAATGTCGGGCGGAAATCAGCAAAAAGCCATTATCGCGCGGGAAATCGACAAAAAACCGCGGCTTCTCATCGCCGTTCAGCCGACAAGAGGACTTGACGTCGGCGCGATAGAGTACATTCACAAAAAACTCGTAGAGCAGCGGGACGCCGGCTGTGCTATCCTTCTCGTTTCCTTTGAGCTTGACGAAGTAATGAACCTCTCGGACCGCATACTCGTAATGTCCGGCGGTGAAATCACAGGCGAACTCACCCCGGAAAAAACCACGACCGAAGAGCTCGGACTTTACATGGCGGGCGCGAAGCGCAGCGTCGGGGAGGAGGAAAATAAAAAATGAAAGTGCTTAAGAAGATTTTCTCAAACAAGGGCGTGCTTACGCTGATTTCCTCGCTTCTCTGCATTTTGCTCGGGCTTTTTGTCGGGTATATAGTACTTCTGTGCATAAATCCCGAGGGCGCATGGAAAGCGATTGTGGTGCTTGTAAAGAACTGCTTTTACTACACAAAAAAGGAAAAGGTGCTGAGCTACCTCGGAAGCACTCTTGTCAAGACCGCCCCGCTGCTGCTTTGCAGCCTTTCCGTTCTCTTTGCATACAAGGCGGGGCTTTTCAACATCGGCGCGTCCGGTCAGTATGCCGTAGGCGCGGGCGTCTGCCTCTGGCTTGCGCTCGGTCCGCATCTGCCCTGGTACGTATGCGTTCTCGCCGCCATGGCGGCAGGTGCGCTCTGGGGCACGCTTTCCGGTCTGCTTAAAGCCTTCTGCAACGTAAACGAAGTCATTTCATGCATTATGCTGAACTGGATATCGCTTTATCTTGTAAACGAACTGCTGAAAACCGTAAAGGAGGGCGCAAGTCCGAACACGCTCCAGCTTGCCAAAAACGGCGCGCAAGCGCTCTTGCCCTCTCTCGGTCTCGGCAAGCTCTTTGCCGGAAACAAATTTGTCACTATCGCAATTCCGATATCTGTTATCGTCGCCGTTGTCGTCTGGGTTGTGCTCGAAAAAACCAAATTCGGCTATGAGCTTAAGGCAACGGGCTTTAACCGCAACGCCGCAAGATACTGCGGAATGAAAGAGAAGAGAAATATCGTGCTCACAATGGCAATTGCCGGCATGATCTCAGGTCTTGCCGCAGCAATGCTGTACCTGACCGGCATCGAACAGTGGCACACCTCCGCCTCCTCCGTGCCCTCAATGGGATTTGACGGCATTGCGGCGGCCTTTCTCGGCGGACTTCACCCCATCGGAACGATTTTCTCCTCCTATTTCATCAAACATATCTCTCTCGGCGGCGCTTATATTGACAAATCACTTTACAGCGCTCAGGTCTCCGACCTTATCGCCGCTATCATCATTTATCTCTGTGCATTCGTGCTGTTCTTCAAGCAGTTTATGATGTCTCGCCTGACGCGAAGCCGCGCCGCGGCAAAGCCGCCGGTGCCTGAGTCGGAAAAAACCGAAAGCCTTGCTTCCGCGGAGGACAAGCCGGAAGAAACCGGAAAGGAGGACAACTGATATGACACTTCTTATACAGTATACTCTGGTCTATGCGTCTGTTCTTATCCTCGTCGCGCTCGGAGGAATGATGTCGGAGCGCTCCGGCGTTATCAACCTCGGTCTTGAGGGCATCATGGTAATGGGTGCGCTCGGCGGGGCTCTTACAATGCATTTTCTGCCGGACGGCGTATCGGGTTCTCTCATTTTCTTCTCGGTGCTTGCCGCTTCAATTGCACTCGGCGTTGTATTTTCTCTTTTCCTCGCCGTCGCCGCCATAAACTTCAAGGCGGATCAGACCATTGTCGGCACAGCGATGAACATGCTTGCCACCGCGCTTGCCACCGTCGTCGTCAAGGCGATAAACACCGCGGAAAATCCAAACAATGTTTCATCGACCGTTCAGTACATCGACGAGAAAAAGGCTCTTATCACAAACATCGGCTCGTTTGAGGTCAGTTATTTTCTTCCCGTCGCATTGATTGCCCTCATAGGCACTTATCTTGTTCTCTACAAAACAAAGCTCGGTCTGCGCCTTATGGCTTGCGGAGAGCATCCGCAGGCGGCGGACTCGGTCGGAATAAGCGTTTACCGAATGAGGTACACCGGAGTGCTGATTTCAGGGCTTCTCGGCGGTATCGGAGGCATTGTATACATTACCGCAGGCGTAAGCGAATGGAAATTTGAAAACGGCGTTGCAGGCTTCGGCTTCCTTGCGCTTGCCGTCATGATTTTCGGGCAGTGGAAGCCTTTCCGGATTGCCGCCGCGGCGCTTTTGTTCGGTCTGCTTCGTTCGCTCTCAAACGTATATTCGGGATTTGATTTTCTTTCCTCGCTCGGTCTCGGAAGCACGGTATACAACATGCTGCCGTACGTCATTTCCCTTGTTGTGCTTGCGCTCGCGTCAAAGAAATCGCGCGCGCCGAAAGCAGAGGGTATTCCATACGACAAAGGGCAAAGATAACTTTCGCCGGTGCGGAAAAGCAAAAGGCCGCAGAGCTTTCTTTTGAAAGCTCTGCGGCTAAGGTTATTACCGACGTATATTATAAAAATCGGCACGACATGAAATCACGCAAAATCCGATGACGCTTTTTCTGCAAAGAAAAGGGCGCAAAATGTGGCTTTCGGAAAAATTACCGCATTTTAAAAGTTTTTGAAGATTCCAAAGAAACTTTTTTCAAAAAGTTTCTTTGGGGGAAGCCTCGGCAAAAAGAAAGCGCCAAGAAGAGATTTCGCCCACTGCGGTGGGCGACGGGGGCTACGCGCCCCCGCTGGCGCCGCCTTTTATAAAAGGCGGGCGAAAATTTTACCTTTGGCTATGGTGAGCGTTCTACAAGGCGGGGCGAAAATTTTACCTTTGGCTATGGTGAGCGTTCTACAAGGCGGGGCGAAAATTTTACTTTTTTCCTGATTTTCAATAGCTGCTGATGGGCAGAGACTCATTATCCTTACCTTTCTCAACGGAAACAATACGCACATAAAAGGATCTATCGGGCGACACCTCGACGAGAACTCTATCGTCCTTTTTTTTGCCGAGCACCGCCTTTCCGAGCGGAGATTCCGCGCTGACATAGCCCTTTAAAACGTCCTGACGCAGTGTTGTGACGAGCTGAATCTTCTTTGTCTGCCCGTTCATCTCATAAAAAAGCTCCACAAAGTCAAAAAGCGCGACAACGTCCGACGGCGTCTCTTCAATTTTTATGACCTCGGCAGTCTCTATCATCGCTTTGAGATAGCGTATGCGGCTTTCGTTTCGGTTCTTCTCGCGCTTTGCTTCCTTATATTCGGCGTTTTCGCTCAAATCGCCGTATTCGCGCGTGCGCTTGACCTCTTCAAGCAGCTTCGGTCTAAGCTCAAGCGCGCGGTAATTTATCTCCTCCTGCATTTTGCGTATATCAACTTCTGTCAGCCTGTCATGCATCGTTTTTTCCTCCGTTATTGCTTAAATATCAAAATTACAGCTTTAATTGTACCACAAAAAAAGCAAAAACGGAAGCGAAAAAAGTAAATAAATCAAAAAGAGGTCTTCTATGAATCTCCCATGCGAGTTTGAAAACAGAATGAAAGCTCTTCTCGGCGCGGAATACGGTGATTTCGCTTCCTCACTAAGCAGAGAGCCGATCCGCGCGCTCAGAGTCAATACAAATAAAATCTCAGTTTCGGATTTTCAGAAAATCTGCGATTTTCCCGTTTCCCCGATTCCGTACTGCGCGGAGGGCTTCACCTTTTCGGAGGAGCACATCGGCTCGCACCCTTTGCATCTCTCAGGAGCTTTCTATTCTCAGGAGCCTGCCGCAATGGCGCCTGTCGAGTGTGCTCGTATTACTCCCGGAATGAAGATTCTTGACGTATGCGCGTCGCCCGGAGGGAAATCCACTCAGGCGGCGGCAAAACTCGGTGCGGAAGGCGTTCTTGTGGCAAACGAGATTGACACCGCGCGCGCAAAAACCCTTCTTTCAAACGTGGAACGGCTGGGTTTCGGAAACATTATTGTCACAAACACGGACAGCGCCGCGCTGAAGCGCGCTTACCGCGCATATTTTGACCTTGTGATAGTTGACGCGCCCTGTTCAGGCGAAGGCATGATGCGGAAAAATTCACTTGCCGTGAGCGAATGGAGCATAGAGAACATAGAAAAATGCGTCCTCCGCCAGCATGAGATACTCGAAAACGCGTCGCAGACAGTAGCGCCGGGCGGCTGCCTTCTCTATTCGACCTGCACCTACGCGCCGGAGGAAAACGAGATGCAGATTGACAAATTTCTTACCGAACATGAGGATTTTTTGCTTCTTCCCGTACCCGAAAAAATAAAAAACGTAACAAGCGACGGCATTGTCCCGCCCGGCTCGTCACGCACGGAGCTTACCCTTTGCCGCAGATTCTATCCGCATAAAACGCCGGGAGAAGGGCAGTTTATGGCGCTTTTGTGCAGAAAAAACATTCCTGAAGCAGTTCTTCCCGACAAAAGGCAAAAAAAGAAAGAAAAGAACGGGGAAAAGGTGAAAAAAGACCCGAATGAGCAGATAATCCGCGATTTTCTCTGCGATGTGCTGACTGAAAAGGGGCTTGAGCTTGCAGACAGGAAAAAACTGATTAAAACAGGCGAGAAATTTTTCCTCTGCCCCGACATTTGCCTGCCTGAATCGGGAGTAAAGTCCGCGGGAGTTGCGGTCGGAGAAGTGAGAAAAGGGCGAGTGATTCCGGAGCACCACTTTTTCATGGCATACGGAAGCATGTTTAAGCGCAGAATAGAGCTTTCGGCAGAAAGCGAGGACGCTTTGAGATATTTGCACGGAGAGACGGTAAAAACCGATACCGAAAACGGCTTTGCCGCGGTGTTTGTCGGCGGCTGTACCGCCGGAGGCGCAAAGGTGAGTGGAGGAGAAGCAAAAAACTACTATCCGAAAGGACTGCGCATCTGACCGAAAAGACTGCTGACTTTGTCAGCACTAAACAAAAATTTTCGCCCGCCTTTTTTAAAAGGCGGCGCCAGCCGAGGCGCGGAGCCTCGGTCGCGCTCCGCAGAGCGCGAAACCCTCTTTCGGCGCTTTCTTTTTACCAAGACTTCCCCCCAAAGAAACTTTTTGAAAAAAGTTTCTTTGGAATCTTCAAAAACTTTCAAAATGAGGTGTTTTTTTCCCTTTTTCTGCAAAGAAAAAGCGTCATCGGACTTTGCACGATTTCACGTTGTGCCTCTTTTTCAGGAGATATCATCAGCAAAAATACTTCGGGCGCGGCTGTTTGCCGCGCCCGTTTTATTTTTCCATCTTCCGTAAAGCGCCTTACCTTGCAGCCGCTTCTTCCGCCGCCTGCATAAGCTCGCGCTCCGATTCAATGTCACTCTCGTACGGGTATCTCTTCGCCGCCGCCTCAAAAGCCGACTTCTTTTTCTCCGCCTTTTCCGCGTCCTTCTCATAAAGAAGCGCGTATGCATACTCAGTCCGTATTACGGACGGGAAGTTCCTCATCTGCTTCATAAGCGCCTTCTGCTCCCGCCCGAAAAGACGGCTTACGTCCGCATTCCGCCCCTCCGAAATCAGCGCACAGTACACTCTGTCGCATCTGAGCAGTCCTCGGTAAAGACCTACGACGCCGTTTTCCCCGCAAAGCAGCTCATCTGCCGCTTCCGCCGCCTCGTCAAACCTATGCATATCCATAAGTCGGTTTGCATGAAACACCGCAAGCGCCGCCGTGAGACTGCTATTCTTATCCCAGTCCTTCGGAAGCGCAAACCACTCCTCCGGCATGTCCTTCAGCCTTACGCCCGACGCGCTCTGACCCGCAACACGCATCTGAATGACAAACGCGCGCTTTGCTTCGGGAGATTTCGCCGTCTCGAGCGCGTTACTGCCGTCATTGTTGACAGTCCCAAGATGCAGAGGAACGCCGTTCATAAATGCAATGCCCACTCCCACAACGCACATTATAAGGCAAAACATCCAAAGTAGCTGAACCCCGGTGCATAGAAAGTAAAGTCCGGCAAACAGCGCCGCCGAAAAGAGATTCATTATCGCCCCGCCGAGATTGTAAAGCACGACGGGAATCCGATCGGGCTCGGTTTCGGGCGGAAGCATGAGGCACTGACCTCCCGTTCCCGCAACCGACAGCCGCGCAGTATGCAGCTTTCCGTCTCGCTTCATAAACATAAGGCTTCCGATGCGGAACGATGAAAAGCGGTAGCCTGTCAGAAGTCCAAACACAAGATGCCCCGCCTCATGTATAATAAGCTGGAGAAAGATGGCGGCATACATTTCAAGTACAATTCCGACGAGAACAAGAAGAAAATCGTAAAAAGGAAGATCGCCTCCGCTTCTTTCCATGCAGAGCGCAACAATGACACCGCACGCCGCGCCTATAAGCACGAAAAGGATAAGAGGAATTATGTTACCCGCCTTCTTTTTCCCGTTTCTCTTCGTCGCCATGTCACACTCTCCCTTTTTCTTTTTATTCTGCCACTATATCACTCGGCAAGCCCTTCCGCAACGCCGAGAAGCACAATTCCGACCATTATGGCAGCAACGACCGCGTACTGCTTTCCGCTCAGCTTTTCCTTTAAGAAAATCCTTGAAAGCACAATAGAAACGATGCTGTACGCCGCTATCATGGGCGCGGCGATAACGCCTTTTCCGCTCATTGCATACACGTATGCAGCCTGTCCCGCAGTTTCAAGCACCGCGGCGCATGCTCTGTCTCGCTGGGCGAGAAGTCCGAACTTCTGCTTTTTTATAACGCGAACGTAAACAAAAAGCAGAATCGCCACGATAAGAAATGTAAGCTCGTATGAAATGTTCGCCGTGTCCTCGAAATTGGCTTCGGTCACACCGCGCAGAGGGGTAGATTCGATATCGTCAAGGTAATAGGCGTCGAAAAACGTGCCGAGCGAATCAAAAACGCAGTAAAGGATAGGCATAAGGAAAGCAACAAACCCGATTTTGTACTTCTTGTTGTTTTCAGCCTCGTACTCGTCCTCTTTTTTCTTCTCAAGCAGTCCGAGCAGAAACACGCCGACGCAGATGACAACGACGGCAACGGCGGAAATCACGTCCATTCTCTGTCCGAGAAAGACAAGGCACATAATGCAGACAAGCGCCCCCGAGGTGTTCTGTATCGGAGAGGATATGGAAAGCTCCAGATAGCGAAGTCCGAAATATCCTATCGTCATTGAAAGTATGTACATAAGCGAGACCGGCAGATAAATGACAAGATTCATGAAATCATAGTCAAACCCGCTCTTTATCAGCATGAAAAGCGCGTGAATACCCATGACGACGCCTACCATTACCGAGGTTTTGAGGTGACTGTATCTGTCCTCCTCGTCCGCACCCTTTTTGTAAAACAGATCCGCAGCGCCCCACGCGAGCATGGTAAGGAGCGCAAAGAAAAACCAATTCATTTTTTATTCTCCGTATAATCTAACATATTTTTTCGTCTTTTTCCGCAAAAAAGCCCTGCGGCGTGCCGTGGAAAAGAAAACCGACGCTTCGCTTCTGCCAAAGAGGCATAAAGGCTCGTCTTCCTCTAAGGCGAGGAAAGTTCATTCCGCCTATTCGCAAAAAAACCGACCGCTACATGCATTTGAGCGGCTGGATGAAATATTCCGTGGCTCTTCGGCACACTGCCGCGGCAGAAAACGCCGCTTTTTGCGTCGAGGCTCATAAAATTTGCCGGATTTTGACAGAAAAAAATGAAAGCGGAGGAAGCAATGCATGCAGGAAGCGCTCTGACCTTCGCTGCGGCAGTCGGCAAAGAATATATTGCCGCTTTTGCCGTAAAAAGCGCTCTGAGAGTTTGTTTCATTACTGTCCTCCGTTTTTTTGCTGTGGTTATAGGGATTTTTCAAGGATGTCCGCTATGCGGCGGCAGGCAAAGCCGTCGCCATAGGGATTGCTTGAATGTGCCATCGCGTCATAGGCTTCTTTATTTTCAAGAAGCTCCTTGAAATTTTTATAGATTACTTCCTCGTCCGTTCCGACAAGGCGCAGTGTTCCCGCCTTTATGCCCTCCGGACGCTCGGTGGTGTCGCGCATGACAAGCACCGGCTTTCCGAGCGACGGCGCTTCCTCCTGTATGCCGCCGGAATCGGTAAGTATCATATAGCTGCGCGCCATTATGTTATGGCAGTCAAGAACCTCAAGCGGATTTATGATGTGGATTCGGTCAAGTCCGCCGAGCTCCGCCTCCGCCGCTTCGCGCACGACGGGATTCATATGGATAGGGTAGAGCGCTTTCACATCGGGATGCTCCTCCATCACACGTCTGATGGCACGGAACATATGCCTCATCGGCTCACCGAGATTTTCACGCCTGTGCGCTGTTATAAGTATCAGACGGCTGCCCTCCGCCCAGTCAAGCTCAGGGTGGGAATAGTCGCTTCGCACAGTTGTCCTCAGCGCGTCGATTGCGGTATTTCCCGTAACGAAAATCGTCTCTGCTTTCTTCCCCTCGCGCAGAAGATTCTCTTTTGCCGCCTCTGTCGGCGCAAAATTATATTTTGATATGATCGAGACTGCCTGGCGGTTAAACTCCTCGGGATAAGGACTGTATATATCATAGGTGCGCAGCCCTGCCTCGACGTGCCCTACCGGAATCTGCATATAGAAGCAGGCAAGGGCGGTCACAAACGTGGTGGAAGTATCGCCGTGAACAAGAACAACGTCGGGTTTTTCCGTATCAAGCACGGCTTTTATCTTTTCAAGTATTGCCGCCGTGATATCGAAAAGCGTCTGCTTTTCCTTCATAATCGAAAGGTCGTAATCGGGAACAACGCCGAATGCGTCAAGCACCTGGTCAAGCATCTGGCGGTGCTGTCCGGTAACGCACACGACGGTGTCCGTATTTTCCCTTGCTTTAAGCTCGATTGCAAGCGGACACATTTTTATTGCTTCCGGACGGGTGCCGAAAACAAGCATGATTTTCTTTTTTTCTCTCATGACTGCGCCTTAGTATCCTCGTCCGTATCGGAAACTATCTTTCCGTTTTCAAAAATTCCCGAATGTGTCCTGCCGGACGCCCATGTATAAGTCCCCTCGCCGCAGAGAGTATTGTCCTTAAAATACCCGGTATAGCTTTCGCCGTTCGCCCAGTAATACGTTCCGTAGCCCGTTCTCATATCGTTTTCAAATTCTCCGGTATATATGTCTCCGTTTGCAAACACGAACGTTCCCGTTCCGGATTTTACTCCGTCGGCATATGTTCCGTCATAGCTTGAACCGTCCGACCAGTAGGAAAAGCCCGCGCCGTGGCGCTGGTCGTTCCTAAAAAGTCCGGTATAGTATGAGCCGTCCGACCAGGTATATGTACCGTAGCCTGATTTCAGACCGCCCGAAAATTCTCCTTCGTACTTATCTCCGCCCTCGAACAGGAAAAGTCCGCTTCCGTTTATCACGTCTGCCTCAAAAGTTCCCTCGTACACATCTCCGTTTGAATATTCCATTTTTCCGTCGCCGTTACGCAAAAGCGATGAAATTTCACCCGTGTAAAGCGAGCCGTCGGAATATTTGAGCGTCCCGGCTTCTTTATTTAACTTTGCCGTAAGTCCGCTCGGGTAGTAGACCGTACCCTTTACCGGATCTCCGTCCTTTACAAATCCGAAAAATTTGACCGTGTCTCCGTCGAGAGTATCTTGCTTTACGATTCTAACGCCGCAAATGAGCAGCACGCCGATAACGACCGCGGTGCAGGCAAGCGCCGCCAGAAATATTTTAAGAAAAGTTGCCGCCGGATTTCTTACCTCGGATTTCGGTGTGTAGCGTTTTTCGTTATTCATGAAAATTTCCTTTCTTAAGAAAATTACCGAAGCATCGCAAGCATGCGCAGCACAAGCACATAAAGTAGAGCCGCCATGACAATGCACAAAAGAAGCGTCAAAGCAAGTGAGCCTATGCCGCTGTTTTTTTCGGAGAAGAGCTTTTCAAGCGACACTGCCGTGTCCTCGGGAAGATAAAAGCTGTCTTTTTCAGGTCTCGGCCGATACTCCGTAACCACGGTCTTTTCTCCTTTTTTTGCCGATTCAAGCGAAGCTCTCAGTTCCTTATCATGTTTGTCCCTTTCGGCGCAACCGAGCATGCGCGAGAGCGTTCCGCTCTTTAAAGAGCGCAGTACAGCGCGGTCGGCGGAAAAGCCGATCTCGGAAAGCGTCTTTGCATTCTCGCTTCCGACCGCTCCCGCCGCCGCAAGCGCTCGCACAAATCTGCCCGGCACGCGGCGCTTATACGTCATAACGCAGGAGGCGACCGCAAGCCCGACAGTCAGTGCAAAAATGACAAGCTTATACGGCTCAACTGAGGTTCCGAAGCTGAAATCCTCATAAAATGTGCCGTCTTTTGCGAAAAGAAAAGTCAAAACCCGCTTAAATGCCGCTTCAAACGTGTTTTCCGACACGGCAAGCGCGGCAAAACCCACAGGCACTCTCACTTTTTATCCGGGGCGGGAATAACGTCCACACCCATATAAGGACGGAGCACCTCGGGAACTGTAATCGAGCCGTCCTCGTTCTGATAATTTTCCATAATAGCCGCAACCGTCCGTCCGACGGCAACGCCAGATCCGTTCAGCGTGTGAACAAGACGGGGCTT
Source organism: Eubacteriales bacterium (assembly GCA_051887995.1). Classification (GTDB taxonomy): domain Bacteria; phylum Bacillota; class Clostridia; order Oscillospirales; family CAG-272; genus SIG710. Next base: position 2,931 of record JBJFAQ010000145.1, on the reverse strand, counting down.
CTCGCCGGGAGCGGGTCTGTACTTGATATTTGCGCGGCGCGCCTGATAATCCTCAAAATCCGAGCAGGAGCTTATCTCAACATAGCGGTTGTAGGACGGCATATAGACCTCGATATCGTAGGTCTTTGCCGAGGAGAAGCCAAGGTCGCCTGTCGAGAGGCAGACAACGCGATAGGGAAGTCCGAGTCCCTGAAGCACGCGCTCTGCGTCGTTTGTGAGCTTTTCAAGCTCGTCGTAGGAGGTCTCGGGCGTTGTGAACTTGACAAGCTCTACCTTATTGAACTGATGCTGGCGGATAAGTCCTCTTGTGTCGCGTCCCGCGCTTCCCGCTTCGGCGCGGAAGCATGCCGAATACGCGCAGTAGCATATCGGAAGGTCGGCTCCGTCAAGTATATCGTCTCTGTGCATATTCGTCACCGGCACTTCGGCGGTCGGGATAAGGAAGCAGTCGTTATTCGCAACTCTGAACGCGTCCTCCTCGAATTTAGGAAGCTGACCCGTGCCTCTCATTGAGTCGCGGTTGACCATAAAGGGCGGGAATATCTCGGTATAGCCGTGCTTTGTGTGCGTATCGAGATAATAGGAAACTATCGACCTCTCCAGCTTTGCGCCGAGTCCGCGGTAAAAGTGGAAGCGCGGTCCGCTTACCTTTGCCGCCGTTTCGGGGTCGAGTATTCCGAGCTGCTTTCCGAGATCCCAATGAGCCTTCGGCTCAAAAGCAAATTCACGCACATTGCCCCAGCGGCGCAGTTCGACATTATCCGTGTCGTCCTTGCCCGTCTGAACGCTTGCGTTCGGAACGTTGGGAATTGAAAGCAAAAGCTCGCGCATGCGCGCGTCGATTACGTTTATGCGGTCAGTGTCGGCCTTTACCGTATCCGAAAGTGCCTTCATTTCGGCGAAAATAGGAGCAACGTCCTTGCCCTCCTTCTTCATCTGGGGAACTGCCTTTGAAATTTTGTTCTGCTCGGCCTTTTTTGCCTCGGTGTCGGCAATGAGACTTCTTCTCTCGGTGTCGAGCACAAGCAGCTCGTCGATTTCGGCATCGTAGCTCTTCTGGCGCGTCTTGAGACGCTCTTTTACATATTCGGTGTTTTCTTTGATTACCTTAATATCCAGCATTTTATTAATATTCCTTTCACATTTTGTGAATTTTTATCATTCTTCAAAAACCGCATCGCCGCAGATGGTGCGGAGAAGGTCAGTGAGGTCGTCGTTGTCACTGTAACTCACTTCGACCGTTTTTTTCTTGCCCTCGGCGTGTATGCGTACTTTTCTGCCGAGAATGGCGGTGCTTCTGTGTTCAAGCTCCTGCATATATACGGCGGTCTGCTCGTCGCTCTCGCCCTTGCGGAGCGTTTCCTTCACCGCGCGGTCGTTTTCCGCGTTGAGGCGCTTTACCGCCGCCTCGATTTCGCGCACGGAAAGCCCTCTCATATATATCTTATTTGCAAGCGGCACTATATCGCCCGGATTTTTTAGGGAAAGCAGCGTCCGCGCGTGTCCGGTCGTTATCTTGCGCTCTTTGAGCATTTCCAGTACCTCGTCCGGAAGGTCAAGCAGACGCATGAGGTTTGTTATCGTCGGGCGGCTTTTGCCCACCTGCTCCGCCACCTGCTCCTGCGTAAGACCGAACCGCTCGATAAGGTCACGGTATCCGAGCGCTTCCTCAAGCGGATTTAAATCCTGCCGCTGTACATTTTCAATGATTGCGACCTGCGCGGATTTAAGGTCGTCGCCGTCAAAGACAACGACGGGAATTTCGGTAAGCCCCGCGAGCTTTGACGCTCTCCAGCGCCGTTCGCCCGCAATTATCTCATACATCCCGGGGGAAGCTGCGCTCTCGCGCACAATTATAGGCTGAAGCACGCCGTGCGCCTTTATGGATTCGGCAAGCTGTGCAAGACTTTCTTCCTCAAATGTCTTTCTCGGCTGGCTCTTTCTCGGTTCGATTTCCGACAGGCGCAGAGTCGTCACCGATTTTTTCTTTGCCTCCGGTATGTTATCGTCCAGAAGCGACATAAAATCTCGTCCGAGTGCGTTTTTTCTTGGCATTTCTTTTCTCCGGTTTCTTTTCTTACTGAAAACAGCAATTATATTCTTTCCATAAGTTCTTTTGCGACCTCAAGATACTCAGCCGCGCCCTTTGAGAGCTTGTCATGATAGTAAACGGGCATTCCGAAGCCCGGCGCTTCCGAGAGACGGACGTTCCTTGAGACCGTCGTGCGGAAGAGCTTCTCGGCATAATGCTTTTTCAGCTCGGAAATGACCTGCATGGAGAGCACAAGCCTGCCGTTATACATCGTCACAAGTATTCCGCATACAAAAAGAGCGGGGTTATACTGCTGCTTGATTTTTCCAATGGTTATCATAAGCTGCGACAGCCCCTCAAGCGCATAAAACTCGCATTGCATGGGCACGACCACTCCGTCGCTTGCCACAAGGGCGTTCAGGGTCAGCATGCCGAGGGAAGGAGGGCAGTCGATGATTATGTAGTCATAGACGGAGCTTACTTCCGAAAGCGCCTTTTTAAGGCATGCTTCGCCGTGCTCCACCTGAAAAAGGTCCAGCTCGCTTCCGGCAAGGCTTATGTTTGCGGGGAGCAGGGAAAGACGGTCAAATTTTGTTTTTACAATGGCGTCCGAGGCCTTTACTCCGTCGAGCAGCACCTCTGCCGTGGTGTTGCGGAGCGTTTTTTTCGGCACGCCGACGCCGCTTGTGGAATTTCCCTGTGGGTCAAGGTCTACAAGCAAGACTTCCTTTCCGAGCACGGCAAGGGAAGCGGCGACATTTACGGCGGAAGTGGTTTTTCCGACTCCGCCTTTCTGGTTTGCAAACGTGATTGTTTTACCCATTTTTACAGCCTTTTCTATATGTTTTTCCGCACTTTCTCAGTGTAATACGTCTTATCCTGACAATTATATCACAGCC
>JBJFAQ010000144.1:0-17822 GCA_051887995.1 Eubacteriales bacterium | reverse complement strand
AGTAAAAGGCAAAATCACCGTTTTCCCTGCTTTCGGCACAGGAAAACAGCGTGAGTACCAGAATCACAGTCGCCGCTGCCGCAAAAATCCGCTTCATTTGTTCTCCTCAGCAGAGGTAGCCTTCCCTGTACAGCAGTTCGGCGTTCAGCACGCTTCCGCCGGCCGCACCGCGCAGCGTGTTGTGCGAAAGACCGACAAATTTATAGTCATAAACGCTGTCCTCACGCAGTCTGCCGACGCAGACGCCCATTCCGCCGTAAATATCGCGGTCAAGCGCCGTCTGAGGGCGGTTATCCTCTTCAAAATATGTAATAAACTGCTTCGGGGCGTGCGGAAGCTCAAGCTCCTGCGGCCTTCCCTTGAAATTCTTCCAGCACTCAAGAATCTCCTCTTTTGTCGGCTTATTTTCAAACTTTACGAAAACTGCCGCAATGTGACCGTCCGTTACCGGAACTCTGATGCACTGAGTTGTAATGACAGGCTCTTCTGCATCTATAACTGCGCCGTTTTCAACATGTCCCCATATTTTAAGCGGCTCCTTTTCGCTCTTTTCTTCTTCTCCCGAAATAAAAGGAATCACGTTGTCAGTCATCTCAGGCCATTCCTTAAAGGTTTTTCCCGCTCCGGAAATCGCCTGATATGTAGTTGCAACGACCTCTTTAATGCCGTATTTCATAAGCGGCGTCAGCATCGGAACATAGCTTTGAATCGAGCAGTTGGGCTTTACGACGATAAAGCCTTTCTTTGTTCCGAGTCGCTTTTTCTGTGCGTCGATAACAGCCAGATGCTCGCAGTTTATCTCGGGTATGAGCATCGGAACGTCGGGAATCTTTCTGCACGCGGAATTGTTCGATACCACCGGCACTTCAGCTTTTGCATATGCTTCTTCAAGCGCTCTGACTTCTTCCTTTTTCATGTCTACCGCGCAGAAAACAAAGTCCACAAGCTTTGCAACATCGTCGATTTTCGACGCGTCCATAACGGGCATATTCCTGTACTCCTCCGGAATCGGAGTTTTCATCTTCCATCTGCCGTCAACAGCCTCGGCATAGCTTCTTCCTGCCGAACGCGCGGAAGCCGCAAGCGCGGTGACGGTAAAATACGGGTGATTTTCAAGAAGCGTCAGAAATCTCTGACCTACCATTCCCGTTGCGCCTATAATTCCCACTCTAAGTTTGTTCATTGGTTCGTACCTCGTCTTTTAAAAATTTATTTTATGAAAACTCCTATGAATTCCCATTTGTAACATATTCCTTGTAAACGACATTTTTTCCGACGCCGCGGTCTTTTGCCGCGGTCTTTATCGCGTCGTTTTTGCTCATTCCCGCCGAAATATAATGGTCGACGTGCTCGGTGACAGTCATTTCCGCCCAAAAATCGGGCTTTTTCGGCTCGTCTGCCGCCGCGCCTTCAACGACAAGCACATATTCTCCACGCGGTTCGTTTTCTTTATAATGCTCGACCGCCGTCTCAAGCGTTGTACGGAAAATCTCCTCATTCAGCTTTGTAAGCTCACGGCAGAGCGATATTCGCCTCTCGCCTCCGAAAACCGTAAGCATATCCGAAAGAGCCACTCTCAGCTTATGCGGAGCTTCGTGAAATATCATTGTTCTTTTTTCATATTTCAGCGCGTCAAGTTGCTCCATGCGCTCCTTTTTTGACGCAGAAAGGAATCCCTCAAAGGTAAAACGCCTTGTCGGCAGTCCCGACAGGGTGAGTGCCGTTATCGCGGCGCAGCAACCGGGAACTGCCGTTACGTCAATTCCGCGCTCGGCGGCAAGCGCCGCAAGCTCCTCCCCGGGATCGCTTATCGCCGGAGTTCCGGCGTCTGTAATGAGGGCGCAGGATTCGCCCGCCTCAAGTCTTGCGCATATTTCGCCGCCTTTTTCGCGTTTATTATGCTCATGATATGAAACAAGAGGCTTTTTAATCCCGAAGTGAGTCAGAAGTCTCACCGAATTTCTCGTGTCCTCGGCGGCGACAAAATCCACCCCGGCAAGCGTCTTTAACGCTCTCTCGGATATGTCGGCAAGATTGCCTATCGGCGTTGACACAAGATAAAGCGTACCGCCCTTTATCTGATTCTTTTCTTCCATTTTTTCAACCGTTCATCATTTTTATGAAAGCGTCCTCGTCTATAACGGGAATACCGAGTGATTTTGCCTTTGTCAGCTTTGAGCCTGCCTCTTCTCCCGCAAGCACCCATGTTGTTTTTGAAGAAACAGAGCCGCTTACCTTGCCGCCCCGCTTCTTTATCAAGTCCGATGCCTCGTCACGTGTCATCGTGGGAAGCGTACCGGTCAGAACGAACGTCATTCCGGCGAAAATATTGCTTTCCTGCTTTTCGGTCGCCTCTGTAAGCACACCTGCCGATATAAGTCGGCAGCAAAGCGCGATATTCTGCGGATGTGAAAAGAAATTCACAACACAGTCTGCTGTTACACTGCCGAAATCCTCAATTTCACATATTTCCTCGGAGGTCGCGTCAAAAAGTGCTTCAAGTTTTTTATATCTTGCGGCAAGCGCGGCGGCGGCGACCTCGCCTACGTTCCGTATTCCGAGTGCGTAGATAAGCCGCTCAAGTCCTGCGCTCTTCGAGGCTTCTATCGCCGTAACAAGATTCTTTGCGGATTTCTCCCCCATTCGCTCAAGTCCCTCAAGCTGATTTGCGCTGAGAGAATATAGGTCTGCCGCATCGGATATCAGCTTGTTTGAAAGAAGCAGCTCCACTATCTGAGGACCGAGTCCGTCTATATTCATTGCGTCTTTTGAGGCAAAATGCTCAATTCTGCGCGCAATCTGCGCCGGGCAAAGGCTGTTTGTACAGCGTGTCGCCGCACCCTCGTCCTCATCGTAAAACACAGGCTCACCGCAGGAAGGACAAACCTCAGGCATGTCAAATTTTTGCTCGCTTCCGTCGCGCAGGGCGGGATATGAGCACACAATTTCGGGAATTATATCTCCCGCCTTCTGCACCGTGACGGTGTCGCCTATCATGATATCTTTTTCTCTGATAAATTCAAGATTATGAAGCGTTGCGCGGGAGACAGTAGTTCCTGCGAGCCTGACAGGCTCAAGCACGGCGGTGGGCGTGAGCACGCCTGTTCTTCCGACCGCGATATCCACCGAAAGGAGCTTGGTTTTTTTCTGTTCCGGCGGAAATTTATATGCGACCGCCCATTTGGGCGTGTTCGTTCCCTCTCCGATTCTGCGCCTTGCTTCGATGGAGTCGATTTTTATGACCACGCCGTCAATATCATATTCAAGATTTTCGCGTATCTTGCCGAGCTTTTCGATATGCGCTTTAATCTCATCAAATTCCGAAACTCTCACTCGCTCCCTCAGAACCGGAAATCCGAGCTCCCCGAGCCTGTCAAGCTCCTTTGTATGTGAGTCGGGGGCTGTGCCGTCCATATAAAGCATGCCCTCCTGGACGTTAAAAATAAAAATGTCAAGTCCTCTTGAAGCCGTAATTTTAGGGTCGAGCTGGCGGAGAGAGCCTGCCGCGGCGTTGCGCGGATTTGCAAAAAGCGGCTGACCGAGCGACGCTCTTTTTGCGTTTGTGCGCTCAAAATTTGCATGCGGCATATATACCTCTCCGCGCACGCAAAGATACGGAAGAGGTTCTTTCAGCTTCATAGGAACCGAAAAAACGGTTCTTATGTTCTGCGTTACGTCCTCCCCCACAGTGCCGTCGCCGCGCGTCGCCGCGCGGACAAAAACGCCGTTTTCATATGTCAGCGCCACCGAAAGTCCGTCTATCTTAGGTTCGACGGAATAAAATGCGCCCGGAACGGATTCTCTCATTCGCAAAAGAAAATCCGAAAGCTCATCGTATGAAAACACATCGGTAAGCGAGTTCATCGTCACCGTATGCGTGACCTTGTCAAACTTGTCGAGGGCTCTTCCCCCGACGCGCTGCGTCGGAGAATCAGAGTCAAAATACTGAGGGTACTCCTTTTCAAGCCGTACAAGCTCCGCATACATCATATCATAATCATAATCGGAAATTTCCGGGGCGTCGTATACATAATAGAGCTTTGCATGGTAAAGCAGCTTTGAACGCAGCTTCCGTATTCTATCATAGACCTCGTCTGGCATTTTCTCAACTCCGCAAAAATTACTTAATACTATTTTACCATTTTTAGCGAAAAAGTCAACAGACATTCCCGTTTTTATAAAAAAGAAGCGGGATTTTTTCCCGCTTCCTTTTTATCAGTAGCAAATGCCCTGCCATTTCATGGCGTCATAAACCTTAAGGAATCCTGCGACGTTCGCACCGACAACAAGGTCGCCCTCGCGTCCGCACTCGACAGATGCTGCGTAAGCGTTTTTATAGATATTCACCATGATATCGTGCAGCTTTTTGTCAACTTCCTCGAATGTCCAGGAAAGACGCTGGCTGTTCTGGCTCATCTCAAGGCCCGACGTAGCAACTCCGCCGGCGTTTGAAGCCTTTCCGGGGGCAAAAAGAACTCCTGCCTTCTGGAACATGATTGTGGCATCAGGAGTTGTGGGCATATTAGCGCCCTCGGCAACGGCAAAGACACCGTTTGCGATAAGTACTTTCGCGCTCTCGGCGTCAAGCTCGTTCTGCGTGGCGCATGGGAGCGCAATATCGCACTTGACGTTCCAGATTCCGCGACAACCCTCTGTATACACAGCGCCCGGAACTCTCTCGGTGTATTCCTTTATACGTCCGCGCTCAACTTCCTTTATCTGCTTGACAACATCGAGCTTTATTCCGTCTTTGTCATAAATATATCCGTTTGAATCGGACATTGCAACGACCTTGCCTCCGAGCTCCGTTGCCTTTTCGCATGCATAAATAGCAACATTTCCCGAGCCGGAAATTACAACGGTCGAGCCTTTGAATGATTTGCCCTTCGCCTTTATCATCTCATCTGCAAAGTAGCAAAGACCGTAACCTGTTGCTTGTGTTCTTGCAAGAGAGCCGCCGTAGGAAAGTCCCTTGCCGGTCAGAACACCCGTAAACTCGTTGCGCAGGCGCTTATACTGACCAAACATGTATCCGATTTCACGCGCGCCCGTGCCGATATCTCCTGCGGGAACATCGGTATCAGCGCCGATATGCTTTGAAAGCTCTGTCATGAAGCTCTGACAGAAGCGCATAACCTCCATGTCGCTCTTTCCCTTGGGATCAAAGTCCGAGCCGCCTTTTCCGCCGCCCATGGGAAGTCCGGTAAGCGAATTTTTGAAAACCTGCTCAAAACCGAGAAACTTCAGAATCGACAAATTTACAGACGGGTGCAGGCGAAGTCCTCCCTTGTACGGACCTATTGCGGAATTGAACTGAACACGGTATCCGCGGTTAACCTGAACTTTTCCGCTGTCGTCTACCCACGGAACACGGAACATAATAACGCGTTCCGGCTCAACCATTCTCTCGATGATTCCGGTTTTTTCGATTTCAGGGCGTTTTTCAAGCAGAGGCTCAAGAGATTCAAGCACTTCTCCGACTGCCTGAAGGAACTCCGGCTCATTCGGGTCGCGTTTCTTTACGTTCTCATATACTTTTACAAGATAAGCGTTTGTAAGGCTCATTATAAATACCCCTTTTCAGTAATATAGAACAAGTATACCATATTTATCACTTATTGACAAGAGGTTTTGAAAAAATTGTTTTCAAAACTTGCAGAAAGGCTCTCTTTTTGTTAAAAAAGTATCACTTTTTCCGAATATATGTCTTTTGCCGAATTTTTGTTGCAAAAAAGCTCAAACCTTTTTCAGTCTTGCGTATGTTGCCATAAGCTTTTTCGTGCCGACTTTATCGAACATAATCTCATAGAGCGTGTCCGCCCCCATCGGCTTTACGGAAAGTATCTCTCCCTCCCCGAAGGTCATATGGCTTACGCGGTCTCCGGGGGCAAAAGTGGGAGCGGAGGCTCTCTGCGTCTGGCGGAAAAGCTGCTTTCCGATAGTCACCTCTTCACTTATACGCTCCTCTTCTCGGCGGCGCGGAGCGTAGGAGCGGTAATACTCGTTTGGAGTCTCGCCGTCCTCCTCTGCAGCATTCTCGTCCTCAAGAAGAATCGCAGGAATTTCATCGACAAAGCGCGAGCGGGGATTATACTGGGTTCTTCCGTAAAGAAGCCTTGCTTTTGTATGCGTAATATAAAGCCGCTCCTTTGCGCGCGTAACTGCAACATAGGCAAGTCTGCGCTCTTCCTCAAGCTCCGCAGGGTCAAGAATCGACTGCATTCCGGGGAAAATCCCGTCCTCAAGCCCCGGAAGGAAAACAATCGGAAATTCAAGTCCCTTTGCACTGTGAATTGTCATGAGCACCACGGCGTCTGCGTTCTCGTCGTATCTGTCAACATCGGCAACAAGCGCCGTTTCCTCCAGGAATCCGGTCAAAGTGGGCTCTTCGTTGTTTTCCTGATACTCTATGACGTTTGAAACAAACTCCTCAAGGTTTTCAAGGCGGTCTGCCTCCTCCTCGCCCGCGTCAAGGAGCATCTGACGGTAGCCTGAGCGTTCGAGTGTCTCCTTAACAAGCACATCGAGAGAGGTTTTGCCCGCAAGCGCGGTAAGCTCTTCTATAAGCTCCGCAAAGGAAGTAAGCCGCCCTGCATAGCTTGAGAGCGCAAGGTATTTATCGGCTTTTTTTATCACTTCAAAAAGCGAACAGCCCTCTTCGGACGCAATGGCGCTTATGGCATCTATCGCTTTCTGACCGATTTTGCGTTTCGGCTCGTTGATGATTCTGAGAAGCCGTTCTCTGTCCGCATGATTGTTTATAAGCTGAAGATACGCAACAATGTCCCGTATTTCTTTTCTGTCCGAAAACCTAACTCCGCCGAGCACGCGGTACGGCATTCCGCTCCTTGCAAACGCGCGCTCGATGGTGTTGGACTGCGCGTTCACCCGGTAAAGCACGGCAAAATCCTTATAGTTTTTCTCTTTTCTCGACACCATTCTGCTAACCGTGTCGATTATGTACCTTGCCTCGGAATTTTGGTCGTCAAGGCGCTTTATATGAATTTTTTCGCCCGTTCCGTTCGCCGTCCAAAGCGTTTTTCCCTTGCGCCCCTCGTTATGGCATATAATGCCGTTCGCGGCGTCAAGAATATTCTGAGTGGAGCGGTAATTCTGCTCAAGCCGTATCACCTTTGCGTCGGTATACGTGCGGTCAAAATCGAGAATATTTTCTATTGTCGCGCCGCGGAATTTATAAATACTCTGGTCGTCGTCTCCGACAACCATAAGATTGCGGCTGCCGCCCGAAAGCAGAGATGTGAGCACAAACTGCGCGCGGTTGGTATCCTGATACTCGTCAACGCACACATAGCGGAATCTGCTTTGATAATAGCTTCTCACGTCCTCGTTTTCGCTAAGGAGCTTAACTGTTTGCATGATTATATCGTCAAAATCCAGCGCGTTTGAAGCCTTAAGCTCTCTTGCGTACTCAGAATAAACGTCGGATATTTTCTTCAGCCTGAAATCCGAGCCCGCCTCCGAGGCAAACATTTCCGGTGTAATCAGCTTGTCCTTTGCGCGGCTTATTTCATTCATCGCCGACTTTATCGGCAGTATTTTCTCATCAATATTGAGCTTTTTCATGCAGGACGATATAAGTTTTTTGCTGTCGTCCGTGTCGTATATCGAAAATCCCGGCGCATATCCTATTTTTGAGGCGTGCGTGCGGAGAATACGCATGCAAATAGAGTGAAAAGTTCCCGCCCAAATATCCGAGGCAATGCTTTCATCGGCGGAAAAAGCCGCCGCGAGCCTTGTTTTTATCTCGTTTGCCGCCTTGTTCGTGAATGTAATAGCAAGCACTCGCCACGGCGGGCAAGGGTCATGAATGAAAACGGGCAGAAGCTGCTCGATTTCCTCTGCCGGAAGCTCAAGCGCGGCTTCAAGGCTCTCTACCTGCTCCTTCGTCATTCCCTCAGGCACGGAATTACTGTAATATGCGTTTCCGAACTTGATTATAAACGCGATTCTCTTTACAAGCACGGTAGTCTTTCCACTGCCGGCGCCCGCAAGTATAAGGAGCGGCTTTTCCGTCGTGAAAACCGCCTCGCGCTGTCTGTCATTCAGCGATGAATATGCCCGGTCAAAAAGCGCACGCTTGGCACGCAGATATCTTTCCCTTAAAGCTTCCGTCATTTATTGCTCCTTTATGTATGTAAAAAAGGGATACGAATGCCGTATCCCTTCGCCATGACGCACAGACCTTAGAAGTTCTCTTCTTCTCTGCGGCCGTTCTGGCTGTTACGGTTCTGGTTGTTCTGATTCTGGTTCTGATTCTGATTGTTCTGGTTCTGATTTTGATTCTGATTCTGGTTATTCTGGTTCTGATTCTGATTATTCTGATTCTGGTTGTTTGCGCGTCTTGTATTCTGATTGTTTGACATTTTGCATCTTCCCTTTCAAAAAATCTTTTGTAATTTTTCAATTACATCATAAGTATTTCCTAAGGGAAGAATTTTTATTCTTTTAAAAAATGTCTGAAATTTATTTGACGGATTACATCTCTCAAATGAACGGAATACCGCACGGCAAATACCACCCCGAAAACGGCTTCCGCAATCCAAATCGCCTCAAGTCTTACCGACATGCCGTAAACATAGACTGAGGACAGGCAGGCTGCGCAAACGCCTATTACCGCTGTCGTTATCATCGGTCTGCACAGCTCGCGGTGCAGCTCGCGCCTTGCCGTTTCCGGGTCAAAGGAATCTGTTCCCGAGGTATATATGCCCGTATATTTACGCGCAGTATCCCAGAGCACGGCGACGGCGGCGGCGACTAAAAGCGACATGCATACTGCCTCGCCGACAGAGGCGGCAAATAGCTTCTGCCACGCTTCATAAGCTTCGGGATTTCTTTGTACCTGCTCGACTATGTAATTTCCGAAAAAGCTTATCCTGAAAAACTCAAGCACCGACGAGGAAACAAAGAGCAAGACCGACGCGGCAAGCATATATCTGCTGCGTTTTGTATATTTCCGCAGAAAAACGGCGGCAATGCCGAAAAGCACAGCGCAGATAACGCCCGGAATCAAGTTATATGAATCAAAGTAAAGATGAATGGTAAACGCCGCGGCGACCGACAAAAGAACCGATATGTGAGAAACGTGTTTTTTTAAAAAATATACTTTGTCCGGCACGATTTCCTCACGGTACTTCATGACAAGAGAATCGACAAATTCTCTGTCGCGCCTTAACGAAGCAAAATAACATGACATCCGAATAAGCCATATTAAGCCGATGACGAGCATAAGCGTTACTGCGGCAATTCGGTATAGATTTACAAAATCATAGTAGTTTACAAGCGAAGTGGTGTTTTCATAGTCGATAAGGGACGCCATTTCGGGCAGAACCGGAGAAACCGCCTTTATAATCACAAAAGCAATCGTAAACGAACACATTTTTTCCGTTGTAGAGCGGCGTCCGTTTGCACGGCACTTCAGCACATAACCGCCACCATGGCGTTCTCCGAGGTAAATAAGCCCTCCGAAGAGATTTCGGTATGCCGGAATCAGGAATATAAGGTCAAGCAGGCTCATAACGAAGGAAAAAAGCAACATGCTTACCGGCATTTCAGGCTCTGTCACCAGTCCGAAAAGGATAAAAACAAGCAGAATTTTTACAAGGCTGCAAATGGCGGCTTTTGCAAAATATGAGCTTGCATCGCGTATTTTGTCGTTAATCAGCGAAAGCTCGGAAAGCCCGATGAGCATAAAGCAGTATCCGATTACATCCGGCAAAACGTCGATGATGGCTATATCGGGATTAAAAAGAAACGGAAAAGCGGCAATTATAAAGCCCATGCCCAAATTTTTGCGGACCTTTATTTTAAGCATACGTTCCTCTCCTCCTACTTCTTTTTCTTTTTGTTCTTTCTCTTCTGCTCTTTTTCGGCGTTTTCACGGCGTATCCTGTTTTCGGCGTACTCTTTTGTCTTATTATAGATTTCCTCTTCCTTTTTCTCGGAATTTGCTATAATGCGCTCGATAAAAGGAATCCGTGATTTTTTTCTCGGAGCTTCCTCGTCGCCTTCCTCGCAGATGTTTTTATAGCAGGAATAAATAAGTGCAAGATTAAGGAAAACCAGAATGTAAAAGACGATAAACGTCGCGGCGAAAAACGCGTTGGCGATTTTAAAGCCGAAATACTGTGTAACAACAGTCAAAACGGCAAGCACGGCTTCGGCTGCGGTATATATTTCGTATCTTACGGACTTTGTATATATTTTTAAAACACCGACGTCATGCGAAAGCCGCCGCAGCGCGCCGTAAAAGAAAAAGTGAAAAACGAATGTGACCGCCATATACAAAAGGTACAGAATATTACCTGCGTTTTCGGGAATCAGATCCGCCGCGTAAGTGCTGTAATCGGTAAGAACGGCAGTAATCGTCTCTCCGCACGACAAAACCGCAAGAACAATAAGCAAAGCGTACGCCGCACGGAATTTTGTCTCAAAATCGCACAGCTTGCGCACGCCGCACAGCATCACGGCAGTACCTGCAAGGCGGAAAAGAAATCCCAGAAAATTAAGCGTCATCAGATATGCAAGCGCATACCCTATGAAAAGTATTCCAAAGCCCATTTTCAGTTATCTTCCGTGCCGGATTTGTTTGCTCCGCAGCACTTCTTGTATTTCAGTCCGCTTCCGCAGGGGCAGGGATCGTTTCTGCCGACCTTTTCGCCCTTTCTGACTACCGTATTTCCGACTTTTTTCGTGCCGGCCTTCGGTTTTCCTCCGGCAAATCCCTCGATAAGAGGTTTTGCGACCTCAACACGCTTTATTTCCTTTTCAGGACGCGGAATAATCGAGAGTATGGTGCGAACCGTGTCCTCGCGTATTTCGGCAACCATTTCGTCGAACATATCCGCTCCGGCTATTCTGTATTCCGTTACCGGGTCTCTGTTCGCATATGCCTGAAGCCCGATGCTGTCCTTGAGGTCGTCCATTGCGTCTATGTGGTCCATCCACTTGCTGTCGACATTTCTGAGAAGCACTGCACGCTCGACTTCTCGGAAGGTTTCCTTTCCGAACAGCTCTTCCTTCTTTTCATACAGTTTCATCGCGCGCTCATAGAGTGTATCCGAGATGCTTTCTTTTGTCAGAGTGTTATAATCGTCACGGCTGTATCTGAAGTCATCGTCAGTACAGAGCAGTCCCTTGTAGTGGCTGCGAAGCGCGTCGAAATTCCAGTCGTCCGGCACCTCGGCGCTCGTAAAGGACGCCACGGTCTCGTCGATTGTGGCTTTTATCATCTTCTTTATGGTGTCGCTCATGTCCTCGCCGTCGAGAACCGCCTGACGCTGCTTGTAAATGATATTTCTCTGCTGATTCATGACGTCATCGTATGTGAGGACGTTCTTGCGGCGCTTGAAATTCATGTCCTCAATGCGCTTCTGTGCGCTCTCGATTGAGTTTGACAGTATTTTGGCGTCAATCGGCATATCGTCCGGGTATTTCATACCCTCGACAAGATTCAGTATCCGCTCGCTTCCGAACAGGCGCATAAGGTCGTCCTCAAGAGAGAGGAAGAAATGCGACTCGCCCGGGTCGCCCTGACGTCCGGAACGTCCGCGGAGCTGGTTGTCAATGCGGCGGGACTCATGGCGTTCCGTGCCGAGAATGTAAAGTCCCCCGGCTTCTCTTACTTTCTTTGCTTCCGGCTCGATCTCCGCTTTGAATTTATCGTAAAGCTCGCGGAACACGCGCCTTGCGGACTTTATATTTTCATCATCTATCTCGGCAGTTCCGGTAGCGACCGCTATCATATCTTCCTCAAAGCCCTGCTTTCGCATTTCGGCTTTCGCCATGTACTCCGGATTTCCTCCGAGCATAATATCGGTGCCTCGTCCAGCCATGTTGGTTGAAATTGTGACAGCGCCGAGTTTTCCTGCCTGAGCAACGATTTCCGCCTCTTTTTCGTGATACTTCGCGTTAAGAACGGTATGCGGAATACCGTTTCGCTTAAGCATTGCGGAAAGCTCCTCCGATTTGTCGATTGACACAGTACCCACAAGCACAGGCTGACCCTTTTTGTGACATTCTTTGACCTGCTCTACCACCGCCTGATACTTGCCTTTTATGTTTTTATATACCGAGTCGTTATGGTCTATTCTTATCATGGGTTTGTTTGTCGGTATTTCGACAACGTCAAGGCCGTATATTTCACGGAATTCAGTTTCCTCGGTAAGAGCCGTACCCGTCATACCGGAGAGTTTTGAATACATGCGAAAATAGTTCTGGAAAGTAATTGTCGCAAGAGTTTTGTTCTCTTTCTGAATTTTCACATGTTCCTTCGCCTCTATCGCCTGGTGCAGACCGTTAGAATAGCGTCTGCCTGGCATAAGGCGTCCGGTAAAGGAATCAACAATAACCACTCCGTTTTCCGGACTTACCACATATTCGACGTCGCGGTGCATTACTCCGTGCGCGCGGATAGCCTGATTTATGTGGTGAGAAATGGTTGCGTTCTCGGGGTCGGAATAATTCTCAAGTCCGAAGAATTTCTCCGCTTTCTTTATTCCGGACGCCGTAAGCACGGCATTGTTTGCCTTTTCATCGACAATGTAGTCTGCATCTATGTCGTCGTTGTCCTGCTTGTCGTCCAGCTCTTTTATTACAAATTTTTTCAATGTGCGCACAAATGCGTCGGCGCGGTCGTAAAGGTCCGTTGACTTTTCTCCCTCGCCCGAAATGATAAGAGGAGTTCTCGCCTCATCTATAAGTATGGAGTCCACCTCGTCAACGATAGCAAATGCATGACCGCGCTGGAACGTGTTCTGCTTATATATTGCCATGTTGTCTCGCAGATAATCAAATCCGAACTCATTGTTCGTGCCGTAGGTAATATCGGCAAGATATGCTTCTTTTTTCTCTGCGGGAGACTGACCGTGAACGACAAGTCCTGTCTTAAGCCCCATAAAAGCGTAAACTCTGCCCATTTCCTCGCTGTCGCGGCGGGCAAGATAGTCGTTGACGGTGACAATGTGAACGCCTTTTTCCGTCAGCGCGTTAAGATATGCCGGCATTGTTGCCACAAGCGTCTTTCCCTCGCCGGTCTTCATCTCGGCAATGCGTCCCTGATGAAGAATTATTCCGCCCATGACCTGCACGCGGAAAGGTCTTTTGCCTAAGACTCGGTCATCCGCCTCACGAACTGCCGCAAAAGCGTCGGGAAGTATGTCGTCAAGCGTCTCGCCGCCGTCAAGACGCGCCTTAAGAACAGATGTCTGACTGCTCAACTCCTTGTTTGACATGGCTTTATATTTTTCCGCAAGCGCGTCGACCGCTTCGACGGTTTTTTCTATCTTCTTTATCTGCCTTTCGCTGTATGTTCCGAATATTTTTTGGACAATTCCCATTTTTTACCTCCGAATCAATACATAGTTACAATTATATTCATTATACTACAAAGACGCATCAATTACCATAATTATTTGTAAATTTTATTTAATTTTTCCCGTCTCCTTGAAAGATGAGGAAAAAAGGTATATAATGTTTACATTCTTCAGAGGAGAATGCAAATGGGAAAAATCAATATTGTACTTCACGAACCCGAAATTCCGCAGAACACGGGAAACATTGCAAGAACTTGCGCTGCGACCGGCGCTTCCCTGCATCTGATACGTCCGCTCGGCTTCAAAATAGACGACGCGAAGCTAAAGCGCGCCGGACTTGACTACTGGCATCTGCTTGATATCACATACTACGACGGTCTTGACGATTTTTATGAAAAGAATCCGGAAGCCGCGGTATATTATTTCAGCACAAAAGCTCCGCGGGCATATACGGAGATAAATTATCCGGAAACGGTATATCTTATGTTCGGGAAAGAGACAAAAGGGCTGCCCGAGCCGCTTCTTGCCTCAAATCCCGAAAAATGCGTGCGGATTCCGATGAGAGACGGTCTGCGCAGCCTCAATCTTTCAAATTCCGCCGCAATCGCGGTCTACGAGGTGCTTCGTCAGCGCGGTTTTGAAGGTCTGAGGGAGGACGGCGTCCCGACCACGTTTAACTGGAGCTGAAAGGAACTCTTTATGAGCGAAAAAATTCTTATTGCAATGAGCGGAGGCGTTGACAGCGCCGTGACCGCCCACCTCATCAGGGAAATGGGATACGACGCCTGCGGCGCGACCATACGCATGTTTTCAAAAACCGACCCGCGATTCTGTCCCGTGCCCTCATCTGACCCCGATGCGGAAATAAGCGATGCGAAAAAAGTGGCAGAGCTTATCGGAATCCCGCATTTTGTCTATGATTACAGCGCCGAGTTTGCCGAAAGCGTGCTTCACGATTTTATCTCCTCTTATCTTTCGGGAAAAACGCCGAATCCGTGCATTGTCTGCAACAAGCACATCAAATTCGGACAATTTCTTGCGTCGGCAAAAGAAAACGGATTCGGCAAAATAGCCACCGGGCATTACGCATCGGTGGAGAAAAGCGCTTCAGGCAGGTATCTGCTGAAAAAAGCGTCCGACCCGAAAAAGGATCAGACGTACGTGTTATATTCGCTTACTCAGTCTCAGCTTGCGGACACTGTTTTTCCGCTTGGCAGCTACACAAAAGCGGAAGTGCGCGAAATTGCCGCCTCGCTCGGTTTTTCAAACTCCGAAAAGCATGACAGTCAGGACATATGCTTTATTCCAGACGGCGATTATGCCTCTTTTATCATGCGATATACGGGTAAAGGCTTTGAGCCGGGCAATTTTCTTGACAGGGACGGCAATATTATCGGAAAGCACCGCGGCTCGCCGCTCTACACCATAGGTCAGCGAAAAGGTCTCGGAATTTCGCTCGGTCAGCCCATGTATGTATGCGAAAAGTCGGCAAAAAACAATACGGTTACATTAGGACTTGACAGAGATTTATTTTCCACATCGCTTGACGCCGAAAACATCAATTTTATTCCGTTTGACCGTCTCGACGCCCCCATGCGCGTCACGGCAAAAATACGTTACAGTCAGAGTTTTGCTCCGGCATGGCTTGAACAAACGTCGGACAACACTTTTCATCTTGAGTTTGACGTTCCTCAAAGAGCAGTAACGCCGGGGCAATCCGCCGTCCTTTACGACGGGGAATACGTTATCGGCGGAGGGATTATAAAATAAAGCGCCGAGAGGGATTTCGCCCACTGCGGTGGGCGGCCGAGGCTACGCGCCTCGGCCGGCGCCGCCTTCCCCCAAAGGCGGGCGAAAATTTTCAATTTTTACGGTGGTATCGACTTTATCGGCAGGCAAAAGGCGGAGGGCTTACAAAACAAGCCATCCGCCGCTTTTTTATTTTTCGGAATCTTCTTTTTTACCCGCTTCTCTCCGTTCGTGAATCTTACATATTTTGTTATATATCCACAGTCCGAGAAGGCTGACCGCAAAAGTGGCGGCAAACACAATGAGAGAAAAAAGATATTTCTTTGTTCCCATTGCGTCCCCTCCTATTGTTGAGGTAACGACAGAAGGTATACGTCCAAGGACGGAAATAAGCAGCCATGTGGAAATTTTTATGTCCGTCAGTCCCGCAAAATAGCAGAGCAAGTCTTTCGGCGTGCCCGGAATCATAAAAATAATAAAAAACAGCACATCGCGTTTTTTTGAAGATTTAAGAAAGCGCAGCGAACGGAGCTTTTCGCCGGAAAAGAATATTTCGGCAATACGCGTCCCATATCTACGCACAAGGAGAAACACAAACAGTCCGCCTATCGTCTGAGATGCAATACAGAGAAGCGTTCCTTCAAGCGCGCCGAAAGCGTAACCGGCGAAAATTTCAAGCGGCTCGCCCGGTATTATCGCCACGACAACCTGAAGCATCATCATTCCGGCAAAGGCAAGCCGTCCGACAAAGCCGTGCGAATCCACCCACGCGCGGAACTGCCCCGGCTCTTTTACATAATTCATCATTGGAATGCCGACAAACCGGAATATCAGAACAGATAAAACAATTATCGCCGCGACGGCAATGAAAAAAATCAGTTTTTGCGTCTTTTTTGATAAATTCATATCCTTCATTTTTAAAAGAAAGGCGGTATTCAGGGAAACACTTCCCCGAATACCGCCTTATGTATCATCTTTTACCAAAGTCGCCGCCGAAACGCGGCGCGGCTCCCGATTTTTATAAAGACAGAGCCCTCGGCTGATTTCAGATAAATTTCTTTACAGCCTCGCTTGCGGTTTCGATGGGCATTGAAGCGGTTGCCACAATACGTGTTCCCTGCTTTTCGCTGAGCTCGTCAAGCTCTACTATCAGATTTTCAAATGCAGTCATATCGCCGCCGCAAATCTTGAGCGTTCCGTCGATAAAGAGGTCGGTAACGTCGTGATTGCTCGCAAGAATACCTGCGATGAAGCCATAGAGCGACTGCGCGTCAAAAATGCAGTAATCATTTGTATTTATAAGTCTTGCCTGATATTTAACGTCAAATCTGAGTTTCGTGCCCTTCTCGAGGCAGACGACATCTCCGGTAGAGGACTCGATTGCATCGTTCACCATGTTTACGAGAGTTTTGGTCTTACCTGTGCCCTTGACGCCGACAATAAGTTTTAACATAAATTTACCTCCAAAATGAGTTTTATAAAAGTCTTACCTTTTATTGCATCTTCATTATAACAAATTTCTTCACGGAATGCAAGGCATTTGCGCGAATTTGTGGAAAATTATTTAAGCCGCTCCTCAAGAGCCTTCTTCTGCTCCTCATATCCGGGCTTTCCGAGCAGAGCGAACATATTCTTTTTATACGCCTCAACTCCGGGCTGATTAAACGGATTGACGCCGAGCGTATAACCGGAAACCGCGCAGGCTTTCTCAAAGAAATAAATCAGATAGCCGAGCGAATACTCGTCTTTTTTCTCAAGCTCAAGGACAACGTTCGGAACATTTCCGTCAGTATGAGCAAAAAGCGTTCCCTGCATTGCCGTCTTATTTACAAAATCAAGGTCTTTGCCTGAAAGGAAGTTAAGTCCGTCGATGTTTTCCGCATCATCGGGAATGGGCATCTCCACTCCGCTGTCCTTTATGCTCAGCACCGTCTCAAAAATCGTTCTCTGTCCCTCCTGGATATACTGACCTAGAGAGTGCAGGTCTGTCGAGAAGATAGCGGACGCAGGATAAATACCCTTTCCGTCCTTGCCCTCGCTCTCGCCGTAAAGCTGCTTCCACCACTCGCTAAACATCTGTGCGTAAGGTTCATATGAAACAAAAATTTCGGTGACCTTGCCTTTTCTGAGCAGAATATTCCGTATTGCGGCATATTTATAGCAGTCATTTTCCTCAATATCAGTACGGCAAAGCTCATCTCTTGCCGCCGCAGCGCCCTCCATGAGCTTATTTATATCTATGCCGGCAACCGCAATCGGAAGAAGTCCGACGGGAGTAAGCACGGAGAAACGTCCTCCGACGTCGTCCGGAACAACAAAAGTCTGATATCCGGATTTATCGGAAAAGGATTTGAGCGTTCCCTTGGCTTTGTCGGTCGTAACGAAAATTCTCTCTCTTGCTCCCTCTTTGCCGTATTTCTTTTCAAGCAGTCCGCGGAAAACACGGAACGCAACGGCAGGCTCTGTGGTCGTACCCGACTTTGAAATAACGTTTATACAGATATCCTTTCCCTCGCAGATGGCAAGAAGCTCCTTAAGCGCGGTCGCGCTGAGCCCGTTTCCGGCATAATAAATATCGGGTGTGTCCTTTTTTAAATTATTATAGAGCGGAGAGCGGAGAAATTCGATAACGGCTCTTGCGCCGAGATATGAGCCTCCGATACCGATGACAACAAAAATGTCACAGGATTTCTTTATCTTTTCCGCCGCCTTCTTAACAGCTTCAAATTCGGCTTTATCGTA
>JBJFAQ010000143.1:0-3928 GCA_051887995.1 Eubacteriales bacterium | reverse complement strand
ACTTTGTAAAGGAGCTTTCCGATAGAGAAACAGTAGTAAGACGGGTTGAAATCGTTCCGCTTGAGGTTATCGTCCGCAACATTGCCGCAGGCTCGTTCTCGAAGAGATACGGCGTCGATGAAGGCGTGGTGTTTGATGAACCTACCGTAGAATTTTCCTATAAAAACGATGAGCTTCATGACCCGCTTCTTAATTCATACCATGCTCTGGCACTGAAACTTGCCACAAAAGAGGAAATAAAGACTATTGTGGATATGGCGCTCAGAATAAATACGCTGCTTAAAGATTATTTTCTGAAACTCAATGTAAAACTTGTTGATTTCAAGCTTGAATTCGGACGTACTCCGGACGGCAAGGTGATTCTGGCTGATGAGATTTCACCCGACACCTGCCGTTTCTGGGACGCTGAGACAAATATGAAGCTGGACAAAGACCGCTTCCGCCGCGACCTCGGAGGTGTTGAGGACGCATACCGTGAAATGATGGCGCGCGTATTCGGAGGAGAGAATGCATAAGCTCAGAGAGGAATGCGGCGTTTTCGGTGTTTATGCCGGAATGACCACCGATGTGGCGCAGGACTGCTATTACGGTCTGTTTTCCTTGCAGCACAGGGGTCAGGAGAGCTGTGGAATCGTCGTCAACGATGACGGGCTGTTCCACGCCTATAAGGACGAGGGGCTTGTCGGCAAGGTTTTCACGCCTGAGGTGCTTTCGGGTCTCGGACGCGGTGAAATAGCGGTAGGACATGTCAGGTACGGCACTACGGGAAGCGGCGGACGCGATAACGCACAGCCTATTGTTGTAAACCATATAAAAGGGCATATGGCGCTTGCACATAACGGCAATCTTGTCAATTCATATGAGCTTCGCAGGGAGCTTGAGCTTCAGGGCGCGATTTTTCACACAACAAGCGATACCGAAGTAATCTCGTATATCATAACACAGGAGCGGCTTCGTTCCCGTTCCATTCAGGAAGCGGTCGCGCGTGCCATGGAGCGCATCAAGGGGGCATATTCTCTTGTAATAATGTCTCCGTCAAAGCTCATTGCGGTGCGCGATATGTACGGCTTTCGTCCGCTTTGCTATGGTCAGAAACCCGACGGGAGCTATGTGGTTGCGTCCGAGAGCTGCGCGCTTGACGCGGTAGGCGCTGCTTTTATACGCGATATCATGCCGGGAGAAATTCTCGTATTTACAAAGGACGGTATTGAATCTATAACCGATGTCTGCGGCAAGCAAAAGCCAAGACTCTGCGTTTTTGAGTATATCTATTTTGCACGTCCGGATTCCGTCATTGACGGGCGCTCGGTGCACTCCTGCCGCCTCAGAGCCGGAGAACTGCTTGCAGAAGAGTTGCCGGTCGATGCTGATATTGTTGTCGGCGTTCCGGACTCAGGTCTTGACGCGGCAATCGGATATTCGAGAAAGTCCGGGATTCCGTACGGTATAGGATTTATAAAAAATAAGTATATAGGTCGAACTTTCATATCGCCCGGTCAGTCACTTCGGCAGGACGGTGTAAAAATCAAGCTGAACCCTATTGCCGACGCGGTAAAAGGCAAGCGCGTGGTGCTTGTTGACGACTCCATTGTCCGCGGCACAACAAGCGGGCGCATCGTTAAGCTCCTTCGTGATGCGGGCGCAAAAGAAGTGCATCTGAGGGTTTCTGCTCCTCCTTTTCTGAACCCGTGCTACTATGGAACAGATATTGACTCGCGCGAAAATCTCATTGCCTGCCATCACACAGTAGAAGAAATTGCGAAAATCCTGGGTGCGGACACTCTTGCGTATCTTAGCGTCGGGAATCTCGGACGTATGGTGGGCGACGGTCTTTCATGTGATTTTTGCTCAGCATGCTTCAGCGGCGATTATCCGACGGAAATCCCGGAAAAAGCATATAAAAACCGTTTTGAACAAAAGATTTCGGAGAAAAAGGATTCATAAATATGAAAAACAGTTACAGCAATAGCTATGCAGAGGCAGGCGTTGATATCACAGCCGGATACCGTGCCGTTGAACTTATGAAATCACATATCGGGAGGACGCTGACAAGCGGTGTATGCTCGGACGTCGGCGGCTTCGGAGGCCTTTTTGAGCTTGATACCGACGGAATTGAAAGGCCAGTGCTTGTCAGCGGAACCGACGGCGTCGGAACAAAGCTGAAACTTGCGTTTCTGCTTGACAAACACGACACAGTAGGCATTGACTGCGTTGCCATGTGCGTAAACGACGTTATCTGCTGCGGCGCAAAGCCGCTGTTCTTCCTTGACTATATTGCCTGCGGCAAAAACGTGCCTGAGAGGATCGCCGCGATTGTAGGCGGGGTTGCTGAGGGCTGCGTTCAGAGCGGTGCGGCGCTTATCGGCGGAGAAACCGCTGAAATGCCGGGATTCTACCCGCAAAATGAATACGACCTTGCGGGCTTTGCCGTCGGCGTTGTCGACAAAAGCAAGATACTGCGTCCCGAAAGCATGAAAGAGGGAGACGTTATCATCGCGCTCCCGTCAAGCGGTGTTCATTCTAACGGTTTTTCGCTTGTGCGCAGAGTTTTCGGCGTCGGAGAAAAAGATATTTCCGCGCCTGTGGATGAGCTTGGAGGCGCGTCTGTCGGCGAGGTGCTTCTCACACCTACAAAAATATATGTAAAACCAATATTGGAGCTTTTAAAAGAGGTCACCGTGCGCTCCATCTCCCATATCACGGGCGGCGGCTTTTACGAAAACATTCCGAGAAGTCTACCGGACGGACTTTGCGCAAAGATTGAGCGCGCTTCGCTCAAAACTCCGCCGATATTTGAGCTTATAGCAAAGACAGGAAATATTCCCGAACGCGATATGTTCAATACCTTCAACATGGGCGTCGGCATGAGCGTAATCGTCGAAAAGGACGAGGCGGACAAGGCGATTCGGTGTCTTCGTGCAAACGGGGAGAACGCATACATAATGGGAGAGGTAGTAAAAGGCAGCGACGGAGTTATCCTATGCTGATTTGCGAGTCGGCTAAAGGGATTCTTGCGGGACTTTGCATTTCGCTCGGAGGAAGCGTTTTTCTTGCCTGTGATAACAAATACGTCGGCGCGGTTCTTTTCAGCGTGGCACTGCTTTCCATATGCATGTTCGGCTTCTCTCTTTACACGGGGAAAATAGGATATATTGTAGAAAAACACGCCGGAAGCGATATAATCTCGCTTTTTGCCGGGCTTTTCGGAAATCTTGTCGGCTGTGCCGTTTTCGGCTTTCTCTATCGTGCAGGTCTGCCGGAGCTTTCGCACAGGGCTGAAGAGCTGTGCCTTTTAAAGCTCGGAGAGACGGCTTCCGAGGCGCTTATCCGTGCGTTTTTCTGCGGGGTGCTCATGTATATTGCCGTGTGGTCATACAGAGAAAAAAACACGTGCTTCGGAATTTTGTTTTGCGTTCCGGTTTTTATTCTGAGCGGATTTGAACACTCGATAGCAAACGCGTTTTATTTCTCCGCCGCGGCAAATTTATGTCCCGACAGTCTTTTTTACATTTTCCTTGTAATTGCGGGAAATACTGTCGGCGGCTGTACGATTCCTGTTCTTTTAAAGATTACGAAGGAGAAGAAAAAGAATGAATAAGATAAAAATTGCGGTTCTCGTATCCGGCGGCGGGACAAATCTCGGCGCGCTGATACGTGCCGAGGAGGACGGCAGGCTTAAAAGCGGCGAGATAGCGCTTGTCGTCTCAAACAAAGCGGACGCATATGCGCTGACGCGCGCCGAAAACGCGAAAATTAAGACTGTCACCGTTTTGCGGAAGGATTTTTCTTCAAAGGAGGCTTTTGAGGAAAAAATTCTCTCGGTACTTTCAGATGAGGGCATCGAGCTTATCATTCTCGCAGGTTTTATGTGTATTCTGAGCGAAAACTTCACATCCGCCTATCCGAAAAGGATAATAAACGTTCATCC
>JBJFAQ010000142.1:0-3961 GCA_051887995.1 Eubacteriales bacterium | reverse complement strand
GGACTGATACGCCCGGAGGGAAGGTCTGCAAAAATCGGATATGCAGAAGAGGCGGCGCGGATTATGGAGAGAAACTGCGCAAACCGCATAAAAATCACGGATGTTGCCTCGCAAATAAATATTTCCGAAAAATATCTCTGCCGACTGTTCCATGCGGAATACGGAATGTCTCCGCAGAAATATCTGCTGAGCAAGCGCATGGAAAAAGCAAAAATTCTGCTTGAGAGCACCGATTTGCTTATCAGGGAGATTGCGGAAGCGGTGGGATATCCTTCACAGCTTACGTTTTCCGATATTTTTTCAAAATATTACGGTATGTCTCCGAGTATGATGCGAAAAAAAGCAGAGAAGTGACTTATTCTCGGATTTGAAGGCACTTTTTACTGCCGGACAAAACAGAATGTGTCATTCAAGGATATAGTTTGCCTTTTCTATACGGTAATATCTGAAAATACCTTCTTCCTTTACAAATTGAAATCCGATTTTTTCAAGTACATGCTGGCTTCTCTTGTTTTTCAGAACAGCATCTGCGTTTACAGCGTCCATTTCAAGCTCGGAAAACGCATATGACAAAGCAAGTTTTTCTGCCTGCGTTCCGATACCGCGGTTTTTGTACTTGTCATTTTGGAGATGAATACTCAGCGTACATTCTTTCTTCTCGCGGTCTATATCCTTGAAAATTATCTCTCCCACCGGATTTTTGCAAAAGATGACGGCAAGAAAAACCCGATTTTTTTCAGTCTGCCTTTTGTAATATGCGTCAGCGCGCTCGTCGCTGTACTCATAAGCTCTGAAGCATTCCATGTCCATATAGATACTTGGGTCTGCCTCAAATCCCTTGAAATATTGCCTGCACAGTTCTTTTGTCATGGGAATTAAGGAAACATTTTCCGCCATTTTATTTCTCCTAACAAAGTATTTATCATTAAAAATCAGGCTATTTGCCGATTTTGTAAAAAGAAAAGCCGTCCGCGAGGGAAAGGCATCCTTCGGAGGGCTTTTCTTTTATTTATTCAATCATTTATGACTTTTTTCTCAATGTCTGCGCCGAGCGCTTTCAGCTTTCCTACTATATCGTCATAGCCTCGTTCAATTGAAACGATGCCTGTAATTTCTGTTGTTCCGCTTGCCTGAAGTCCGGCAATTATCATCGCAGCTCCTCCGCGCAGGTCAACTGCCTGAACGCATGCTCCGGAGAGCTTTTCTATGCCGTCAACAACGGCTGACGCGCTTTCAACATGTATTTGAGCTCCCATTTTCCTAAGCTCCTCAACATATCGGAATCGGTTTTTCCACACACCTTCATTGATATGGCTTCTGCCGTTTACGGTGCACAGCACCGCGGTAAACTGAGGGTGCATGTCGGTTGGAAATCCGGGATAGGGAAGTGTCTGCACATGTATGGGCTTCAGGGGCTTTGTTTTGCTTATTGTGATATAATCGTCCAGTTCTTCAACGCTCATGCCCATTTCTTCGAGCTTTGCGGAAACACTTTCCATGTGCTTTGGAATAATGCCTCTTACATTTATGCTTCCTCCGGTTGCGGCAACCGCCGCCATGAACGTGCCGGCTTCAATCATGTCGGGAATAATTGTATATGAGCAGCCATGCAGCTTTTCAACGCCCTGAATTTTGATTATACTTGTTCCTGCGCCTGTGATTTTTGCGCCGCAGGTGTTGAAAAAGTTTGCAAGGTCAACAACATGAGGCTCACGCGCCGCGTTTTCTATGACGGTTTTTCCCTTTGCGAGAACGGCGGCAATCATGACGTTTATCGTAGCGCCTACGGAAACAACATCAAAATAAACGGAATTTCCGTGAAGTCCGTTTGGGGCGTCTGCAAAAATGAAGCCCTTTTCCTTGTCAATGGTTGTTGTTGCTCCGAGCGCTTTAAATCCCTTTATATGCTGGTCTATCGGTCTTACTCCGAAATCGCATCCTCCGGGCCAGCCTACCTTTGCGTGCCCGAAGCGCGCAAGCTCAGCTCCGATAAGATATGTCGAGCCGCGCATTTTGCTCACAAGATCATATGGAGAGATTCCGTACCGAACGTCCTTTGTATCAATGTCAACCGAATTTTTGCGGCGCTCTATCTTTGCTCCCATTGCTTCAAGTATATCGAGCGCTTTGCCCACATCGCTGATACACGGAAGATTTTCAATCGTGCATTTGTCAGCTGTGAGAACAGAAGCGATAAGAATAGGGAGCGCTGCGTTTTTCATTCCGCTTATTTCAACATCGCCGTGAAGCTCACGGCCGCCGTTAATTATGTACTTTTCCATCAGGTCAAACCTCTGCTTTTCAGGTTTATTTATATATAACGAGAATATTTCAATTTTATGATAGGAAGCATACGCATACCTTTTTTTATTTTAACATAAAATTCGTGGAATTGGAAACTTATTTTTTAAATAATTTTTATATAATTCTTAACTTTATGATAAAAAAATAACAAACAGCTTTAAAATAATTAAGGAATGGTTTTTTCTCCGTTTATGGCGTTGCGGTAAATTGTTTCTCCGTTGTCGAATGAAATTTGCCAGTAAGGGATAAAAGAAAACAGATCCTCATCCGGAATATACCGTGAAACGTAGCATTGGAGCATTTTTAAAACGGTTCGGTTTTCCTTTTTCGTATTTTCCTCTGCCAAAGCGAGGCTTACGCCACTTGTATCGCTCTCATCTAATAAAATGTCCTCTTTTCCGACGTTTTCTCCTTTCTCAATAAAGAGTATATTGACGCTGTCAAGCAAATGTGCCGAAATTCTTTCGGAAATTGTCAAAAAACAAAGTGATCCGTCGGCAAAAACCAGTTTTTCTCCGCTAAGCACGCACATTACCGTGTTGTTTACAATTTCAGTTCCGCCGATTGTCTGTACAGCGCGAACAAGTGTCCCCGCAGAGATCTCCTCGGCGCTTACGATTGATATTCCGAAATTGTCTTCGGAGGAACTGTCAAGTCCAAGACGCGCTGATAGGGTTTTCTCTATGGCTTTAAGTTCTTTTTTGCTGTCAATCGGCACACCGGATTCTTCGGCGTCGATTTCCGTTCCGTCGGAATACACAAAGCGGGAATCGGCTGTCACGGTGAGCTTTTCTCCGGTATCTGTATAAAAAGCACAGCCGTCGGGAAGAAGAAATGTTTCTTCAATCTGCCCCGTGAGCAGCACTTCGGAAGCGTCCGAGGGAATATTTTCGCTTATTTGAGTTTTGCAAAGGCGAAGCTCATCGCTTTTTTGAAGCAGCAGAGCTTTGTCGGCATAAATGCCGCTTTCGGAAAGAAGCTCCTGTATTTGAGAGATTGATTCGCTTGAATATACGCTTGCGTTTGACTGACGCACAAGCATTACGGCAAGAAACAAGTCCGCCATAGCTAACATAACAATCAGAAAAGTTTTCAGGTTTTTCCAGCTCACTGCGCTTCCCCCCTTTCAGTTTGTTTTAATTGCCTCCCATTCGGCAGTATAGAACTGCGCCTTTTCATCTGGTCTTAATCGGAAAACGAGCATACTGCTCGGCACGCTGCTTGTAAGACCGCCTTTTTCGATGGCGGAAATCAGCAATGTCTGCGGGAGGCAACGAAGCCGCTCTTTTATTGATGACTCGACATCAATAAAATTTATTTCAAGGTGCATGAGCTTGTCTTGGCTTAAAGCAATGCGGCAGGCAAACGGCACTCCGGCGATTTCAATATTGTTAAAGAAATATTTGTATTCAAGCACAACAAGACCGTTTTCGCTGTAAATGGCGCTAAGCTCCGGTTCAGCCTCCCCACCGAGCAGGGACTTGTCAAGTGCTTTGATTTTTTTCATCAAAAGACTTGAGGTTCTGATGCAGTCGTACAGCGAGAGAGCTTCTTTTCGAGTGTCGATTCCTGCATATTCGGAAAGCTCGACACCGCCGTTTTCGTTTCGGTCGGTGGAATAAAGAATACCGCTCTCACTTACCGAAAGCTCGCCGTG
>JBJFAQ010000141.1:0-3985 GCA_051887995.1 Eubacteriales bacterium | reverse complement strand
GATTACAGGTCCGTTTTTTGCGGCAAGGCGCTCTATCTGTGAAAATACCGTACCGAGTATATCCATAATGTCAGGTCTCGGCTTTCTTTGCGCTTCCGTATTCATATCCGGCGCGCCAGAGCGCCGCCATTACGGCGGGTATCAGCACAAGCTGGAGGACAATTCCGGGAAAAGCATTGAGAAATGCCCCTGCGAGGAACATTTTAAAAGTAAATGCCTTTTCTCCGAAGCTGAAAATCACGGTCTGTACCGCTCCCCAGACAACGCGCCCCGCAAGCATGGCGGTTATCATGCTGATATAAAGGGAAACAATTTTTCTGAGACGCAAGCGTGAATAGACAAGACCGATAACGAGACCGTACGAGGCAAGTTCAAACGCCATTGAAATGGCGCCCGGCATCATCGGCATGCCGAAAAGGACGTATCTGAGAAGAGGAAGAACAAATCCGACCGCGGCACCGTACTGCCACCCGCAGATGAGCCCGCAGAAAAGCACCGGAATATGCATAGGCAGTAGCATGCTTCCTATCTGCGGTATTTGACCTGTGAGAAACGGCAGTACAAGCCCCAAAGACAGGAAAAGCGCCGCATAAGTCAGTTTCTTTAAATGTATGTTTTCAATCTTCATTTTTTCTCCTAAAATACAATAACTTTAAGGCGCATGACGCCTGTTTGCATGGATTTTTATGTGTTTTCCGATTGCCTTTGCTCACATTCCTATCATGGCGGAAAAGTCCTTCATCATCTCGGAAATTTTTATTCTCTGCGGACACACCTGCTCGCATTTTCTGCATCCTATGCAGTTTTTCGGGCGCTGATTTTCGGGCATGCTCCCGACCGTCATCGGCGCGTGAAAGCCGCCGCCCGAGATTTTATGTTCATTATAGAGGGAAATCAGGGTCGGAATCGGCAGACCTTGCGGGCAGTAAGAGGTGCAGTAGCGGCAAGCGGTGCAGGGCAGACCGCCTTTTTTTACCGCTTCGTCGATGAGACTGACGAGATGGTCAAATTCCTTGTCCGATAGAGGCTTGTCCGTTTTCCACGTCTCAATATTTTCTTTTAGCTGCGTCATATCCGACATGCCCGACAGAACAACGGTCACGCCGGGAACAGACTGCAAAAAGCGGAACGCCAAACCGGCAGCTGTCTCCTCCGGACGCATTTCTCTAAGCTCATTTTCCATCATTTCAGGCGCTTTTGCCAGCTTTCCGCCGCGAAGCGGCTCCATGACCCAAATAGGTATTCCGCAGCTTTGCATAAGAGCCGCCTTTTCCTCGGCGTTCTGAAAATGCCAGTCCATGTAATTGAGCTGAAGCTGACAGAACTCCATATGCTCGCCGTATGCGTCAAGGAAGCGGCGAAGCACCTCCATTCCTCCGTGCGCCGAGAAACCGAGGTGACGTATTCTGCCGTTTTTCTTCTGCTCAAGAAGATAGTCCATTATGCCGAAATCGGGATTAAGATAGTCGTCTATGTTTCCTTCATAAACATTATGGAACAGGTAAAAATCAAAGTACGGCGTCCTGCATTTTTCAAGCTGGCGCTCGAAGATTTCTTTTACCTTTCCCATGTTTGAGTTGTCGTAGCCGGGGAATTTCGTCGCCAGATAGTAGCTTTCCCGCGCATAGCGCGACAGGATTTTTCCGGCGACAAGTTCGGATTCCCCGCGGTGGTATCCCCAAGCCGTGTCAAAGTAGTTGATTCCGTTTTTATAGGCATAGTCAATGAGCTCTGCGGCGGCCTTCTCGTCAATTTTCTTTTCCGCGCCGTCAAGTACGGGCAGACGCATCATGCCGAGTCCCAGTCCCGAAAGCTTTATTCCCTGAAAGTCTCTGTAAATCATGTCATGTCCTCCTGATTTTCTTTTAATGCGGAAGGTGAGGCCTTTGCAGAAGATGCATCCGGCGTTATCTTTTCATTCGGACAGACCTCTTGCTTTGCGCAGTCCTTTTCCCATGCCAGATGTCCTGTTGTCACGGCCTCCTCATATATTGAAATTTTATAGTCGAGCCTTTTTAGCGTTTCCTCAAGCTCCCTCTGCTTTCGGATAAGCAGACGGCGTTGCTCCGAAAGAAGCTCCAGCCGCGCTTTTATTGTGTCGTTTCCCTCGCGGAACAGCCTCAGATATTCGATAAGCGCTTCGATAGGCAGTCCCGCAGAGCGCATACACTTTGCGTTTTCCACCCATTTTATATCCTCATCGGAAAAATCGCGTATTCCGCCGGGTGTGCGGGTAACGGGGGGAATAACACCGACCCGTTCATAGTACCTGAGCGTTTCGGACGGTATGCCGTACTTTTCGCTGACCTCTTTAATGGTCATTTTTTCATGCTCTCCTTTTTTCCTTTATGCTTTCATTATACATCTTGTAGTTTACTCTAAGTCAAGAGTATTTGCAAATTTATTTGTAAATTGTTTGTGACATTCTAAAGCAAAGGCATCGAAAAACGATGCCTTTATATAAAAACCTAAAATGCCGAAACCGGCTTTGAGTTTAAAAAGTATATTCGGTTAGTAACCGAGGCTTTGTATCCATTCGGTTATATCTGTTTCATGTATACCGGAAGAAAATCTTCTGCCTTCAAGCCAGTTGCCTGTTCCCGCGGCTTCTTTTAGCAGTTCTGCGCTGTCGCCAAGACCGGAGCTTGCCGATGTACAGAAGGGGATTACTGTTTTTTCGGTAAAATCATTTGCTTCAATAAAACCGTTAACAGGCCATGCGGCGATTCCCCACCAGATGGGGTAACCTATAAACACGGTGTCGTATTCGTCGAAGCTCTCTACCGTCACGGCTCTGAGCAGAACATTTCTTTCGGCAGGATGATTGTGCTCATAAACAACACGGCTGTTTTCATCGTTCCAATTCAAGTCCTCACTGCTGTAAGGCTCTGCGGGAACAAGCTCGAACAGGTCTCCGCCTGTCGCTAAGGCGATATATTCGGCGGCTTCTTTTGTGTTTCCGGTTGCAGAATAGTAAACAACCAATGTTTTTCTCTCCGGAGCTTCATTTGAAGAATCGGAAGAAGGCTTTTCCGCCTCGGTATTTACGCTGTCAGCCTGCGGAACATCCGAGTCAGTCTGCGGAACATCCGAGTCAGTCTGCGTGACATCCGAGTCAACCTGCATGACATCCGAGTCAGCCTGCATGACATCCGAGTCAGCATGCGGAACATCCGAAACATCGGAACTGCTGTCAGGGGTTTCCGCACTTTGACTTCCGCACGCGGAAAGAGTGAGTATAAGTATAAGGCTTATAATGGATAATAACAGCTTTTTCATATTCAACCTCATTTACCAGCTTTTTTTCTCTTTGGTGCAGTCTTGCTGTTTTTTTCTCTCCTCAACCATTCTGACAAACCACTCGACCATGGCAGGGTCCTGATGGGAGAAGAAGGAGCTTTCGTTTTGGTCAAGAGCCGCTACGGCACTCATATCCTCCTCCGAGAGTACAAAATCGAAGACATCAAAATTTTCTTTCATACGCTCGATATGCGTTGACTTCGGAATCACAGCCACTCCGCGCTGAATATTCCAGCGCAGCATGACCTGTGCCGATGTTTTTCCGTATTTTTCACCGATTTGCGAAATGACCGGATTGTCAAACGTACCTTTGCGGCCTTCACCGAAAGGCGCCCATGCTTCAAGACGGATATCGTATTTGTCAGCCCACTCCTTTAAGCGCTTTTGCTGATCGAAAATATGCGTTTCCATTTGGTTTAC
This sequence comes from Eubacteriales bacterium, assembly GCA_051887995.1. Classification (GTDB taxonomy): domain Bacteria; phylum Bacillota; class Clostridia; order Oscillospirales; family CAG-272; genus SIG710. The sequence continues at coordinate 265 of JBJFAQ010000141.1, read as the reverse complement.
CATTGGTCTTATCCGATTGAAAGAGGCAAAATCGACCATACGGTCGGCATAAAAGTTTGAGATGCCGATTGCGCGGATTTTTCCCTCATCGTATAATTCTTCAAGCGCTCTCCACGAGCCGTATGTATCGGAGAAGGGCTGATGAAGCAGAACCAAATCCAGATAATCCGTTTTCAGCTTGCGAAGTGATTCCTCGACTGAAGCCTTTGCCTGCTCATAACCGTAATGTTCAATCCACACTTTGGTGGTAAGGAATATTTCTTCT
>JBJFAQ010000140.1:0-18280 GCA_051887995.1 Eubacteriales bacterium | reverse complement strand
TAAAGGAAGAAGGATATTTCGTCGTAAACGCGCAGAAGTTCATTCAGACATTAAGAGTAATGGAAAGCGACACGATTACATTTGAAGTTGACAGCAAGCTGTGCGCAACCATAAGAAGCGGTATTTCCGTATTTAAAATGAATGCGCTTGACGGCGAGGATTTTCCCGAAATTCCCGCACTCAAAAGCCAGATGGGATTCTATATCGGTCAGTCGGTTCTCAAAAAAATGTTCTCAAAGACCATGTACGCAATGGGAACTGTTGACCAGAGACAGGTTCTTAACGGTTGCTATGTCCATGTTGAGGACAATGAAATCATGATTGTTGCCTGCGACAGCTTCAAGCTCGCAAAATGCACGCGTCGCATGCCGATAAGACGCGGAAATGAAGAGGATTCATATATACGCTATGCGTTTATTCTTCCCGTAAAGACAGTTTCCGAGCTTTATAAGATTCTCTCGGACGACGAGGAGGCAATGACGCGAATATACCTCATGAGAAAACACATCGTTTTCGAGGTCGGCAATATTATATTCTTCTCAAGACTTATAGAGGGAGAATATATAGACTACGACAGAATAATAATGACCTCTCACAAGATAAAGGTAGAGGCAGACAGAGAGGAGCTTGTTTCCGCACTTGAAAGGGCTTCGCTTATAACCGAAGAAAAAATTGCCGGAAGCGTCCGCTCTCACGTGAAACTCAATATTGAAGACGGAATTATAAAAATCTCCGCCGTTTCGACAAACGGAAGCTCATATGATGAGGTAAAATGTAATCAGGAGGGAGATCCCATACTCATTGCTTTCAACAACAGATATCTGATAAATTCAATAAACGCATGCGATACGGAAAAAATAAAAATTTCGCTCTCATCTCCTTTAACGAGCATAAATATCGAGCCTGTCGGAGGAGATGAAAATTCCGAGGAGATATATATGCTTCTCCCGGTAAGAATGAAAGAATGATAAATGCTCTGCAAAAAGATATCTCTTAAAGACTTCAGAAACATAGAATGCGCGGAGATTTCGTTTTCGGACGGCGTGAATGTGCTCCTCGGAAACAACGCGCAGGGAAAAACCAATCTTCTTGAGGCAATCTATCTCTTTGCGCTCGGAAAATCGTTCCGTGGTGCAAAGGACGCGGAAATGATAAGATTCGGCTGTGAAAAAGCGGAAATTTCAATGGATTTCACCGAAGAAGGACGGACAGGGCTTCAGAATTTTGAAGTGAGAATCGAAAAAAATCGCCGCAGGCAAACCGAAATAAATCATGTGAGGGCAGAGAGGCGCTCCGATATGATAGGAAAATTCCGCGCCGTGCTTTTTTGCCCGGAGCATCTCTCTCTTATAAAAGACGGACCCTCTCTCAGAAGAAATTACCTTGATATCGCAATTTCTATGTTCCGACCGGTATATCTTAAGTCTCTTCAGCGCTATTACGCCGTTCTCGACCAGAGAAACAGACTGATAAAAGATGCAAAAGAAAACAGAAATCTGCTCGACGACACAATTGATATCTGGAATGAACAGCTTGCAGAGGAAGCCGCTTTTATAAGCGATTTCAGAGAAAAATACGTAAAAACCGTGGGAGAGAGCGTGTCGGAATGTTTTTCGGACATGACGGGAGAAAAAGAAAAGACCGAAATGATATATCTCGGCTCGTCAAAACAGGAAAATTATTCGGACAGAGAAGCAACAAAGAAAAAATACAAAGAGCTTCTCTCCTCTTCTCTTGAGCGCGAAATTTACGCCGGAACAACGCTATACGGAATCCACAAGGACGATATAGATATAAAAATAAACGAAAAAAGCGCGCGCCTGTTCGGTTCTCAGGGACAGCAGCGTTCTCTCGCTCTCGCAATGAAGCTGGCAGAGGGTGAAATTTGCTTGAAGGAAACCGGAGACAGACCGGTGCTTCTGCTTGATGATGTGCTGAGTGAGCTTGATAAAAAGAGAAGAGAATATCTGCTTGGCTCGATAAAAGAAAGACAGGTCATTATAACGACCTGCGAGGACGCCGATTTCGGAAATGCAAAGAGAATCTCGGTCGATAGCGGCAGATATGAGGAGATTTAGATGTATCTTCACGTAGGAAACAACAAGATAATAAGAGAAAAAAACATAATAGGAATATTCGACATGGATAATGCGAGTATCTCAAAGGAAACTCGCTCTTATCTTGCCGACGGACAAAAAGAAGGACTTATCGAGAGCGTTACCGATGACGTTCCGAAATCGTTTATTATATATAACGACAGGGAATCGGAGTTTGCCGGAAGAGGAAAATTTAAAATCTGCCTTTCCCAGCTTTCAAGCACGGCGCTGATAGGACGTATGTCAAATGAAAAATGAGTTTGCGTCGGAAATATCAAAGAAAACTCCTGCCTTGAAGTATAAACGATAATAATGAAAGGATCATATAAAATGGAAAACAAGGAAAACCATGTCTATGACGAAAGCCAGATACAGGTTCTCGAAGGACTGGAAGCAGTCAGAAAAAGGCCGGGTATGTATATCGGCTCAACGTCGGAGCGCGGACTTCATCACCTCGTATATGAAATCGTCGATAACTCTATTGACGAAGCCCTTGCCGGAGTCTGCACACGCATTGAAATCGTCATTCACAAGGACAATTCAATCTCGGTGCAGGATAACGGGCGCGGAATTCCAAGCCATATTCACCCGAAAATGGGGATTCCTACACTTGAGGTGGTATATACCGTGCTTCACGCCGGAGGAAAATTCGGAGGAGACGGATATAAATTTTCCGGAGGTCTGCACGGAGTCGGAGCTTCCGTCGTAAACGCGCTCTCCGAGTGGGTTGAGGTCGATAACTGCTATGACGGATACAGATATACCGAAAGATTTGAGCGCGGAAAGGTAGCAAGACCCTTTAAACAGGAGGGACCGACAGACAAAAGAGGTCTTTACGTTCATTTTAAGCCCGACCCCGAAATCTTTACCGAAACTACCGTTTATGACTACAATACCCTGCTAAACCGCATGCGCGAGCAGGCGTTTCTAAACGCAGGAGTCAATATTTCACTGAGAGACGAAAGAGGCGACGAGCCGCGCGAGGACGACCTTAAATACGACGGCGGTATCGTTTCCTATGTCGAATACTTAAATTCACAGAAAACAGACGATGTCATTCATCCGCAGGTCATATATATGAAGGCGGAAAGAGCTGATTACGTGGCAGAGGTCGCAATGCAGTACAGCACCTCATATTATGAACAGGTAATCACCTTTGCAAACAATATTCACACAGTAGAGGGCGGTACGCACGACGTCGGCTTCAAAACCGCCATAACAAAAGTGCTGAACGACTACGGCAGAAGCAAGGGGATTCTCAAAGACAGCGACAAAAACCTCTCAGGCGAGGACGTGCGCGAGGGACTTACCGCCATTGTGTCGGTAAAGCTGACCGAAGCGCAGTTTGAGGGACAGACAAAGAGCAAGCTCGGCAACAGCGAGATGAGAACCTTTGTCTATAATATGGTAACAAAAAAACTCTCGGAATTTCTTGAAGAAAATCCCGCCGCAGGAAAGGCGATACTCGAAAAAGCGGTTGAAGCCACAAGAGCACGCGAGGCGGCAAGAAAAGCCCGCGAGGCAACGCGCCGCAAGGGCTTCCTTGAGAGCGGCTCAATGCCGGGAAAGCTCAAAGACTGTCAGGAGAGAAGAGCTGACCTTACCGAGCTTTATCTTGTCGAGGGAGACTCCGCGGGAGGCTCTGCTTCTCAGGGAAGAGACAGCCGTTTTCAGGCGATTCTGCCACTTCGCGGAAAGGTTCTCAACGTTGAAAAGAGCCGCGAGGCAAGCGTTTATGTAAACCAGTCGCTTACGCCTATAATTCAGGCAATCGGCTGCGGTATAGGACGCGAAAATTTTGACATAACGAAGCTAAGATACGGCAAAATAATCATTATGGCGGATGCCGATGTCGACGGTTCTCACATAAGAATACTTCTTCTTACCTTCTTTTACAGATACATGCGCCAGCTTATCGAGGAGGGGCACGTATACTTTGCTCAGCCTCCGCTCTATAAGGTTTTCAAAGGAAAACAGGTGAGATACGCTTTCACCGAGGAGGAAAAAGAAAAATATATAGAAGAGCTCGGCGGAAATGCGGAAGCCAGCCGCTATAAAGGTCTCGGTGAGATGAATCCCGAACAGCTCTGGGAAACCACAATGGACCCCGCAACAAGAACTATCCTCCGCGCAACACTTGAGGACGCCATTACCTGCGACAATATGTTCTCGGTTCTTATGGGAGATAAAGTTGAGCCGAGGCGCGTATTCATTCAGGAAAACGCTAAGTTTGCAGAGAATCTCGATATTTAAGGAAGGCAATAAAAGTGGCAAAAAATAACGAATATACGGAAAAAGACATACTGTTTCCCGACCAAAAAATAGTTGACATAGGCATTGAAAAGGAAGTAAAAAAATCCTTTATCGAGTATGCAATGAGCGTTATAACAAGCCGTGCTCTGCCAGACGCGCGCGACGGAATGAAGCCGTGCCAGAGAAGAATCATGTACGCAATGTACGAGGACAACCTGACGCACGACAAGCCTTTCCGCAAGTCGGCGACGACGGTAGGTAACGTGCTCGGACGCTATCATCCGCACGGCGACGCGTCCGTTTACGGCACGATGGTAAGACTTGCTCAGGATTTTTCCCTTCGCTATACACTGATTGAAGGACAGGGTAACTTCGGCTCGGTTGACGGCGACGGTGCCGCCGCTTACCGTTATACCGAGGCGAGAATGTCGAGAATAGCCGACTACATGATGAAGGATATCGAAAAAAATGTAGTCGATTTCACTCCCAACTTCGACAACAAGCTCATGGAGCCGACAGTTCTTCCCTCAAAATTTCCGAATCTGCTCGTAAACGGCTCTATCGGCATTGCCGTCGGTATGGCTACATATATTCCTCCGCACAACCTTTCGGAGGTTATTGACGCGACCGATTACAGAATGGATCACCCCGACTGCTCCCTTTCCGAGCTTATGCAGTTCATAAAAGGTCCGGATTTTCCGACCGCCGCGACAATATACGGCACAAAAGGCATAATCGACGCTTACCGCACGGGTCACGGCAGAATCATGGTGCGCGCAAAGGCAGAGATTGAAGAGGACAAGCATCGAATCATTGTCACCGAAATACCGTATCAGGTGAACAAGAGCATGCTCTGCGAGTCTATGGCGAATCTCGTCAAGGACAAGAAAATCGACGGAATAACGGATATACGCGACGAGTCCGGCAGAGACGGCATGAGAATTGTTGTCGAATACCGCCGTGACGCAAACGGTCAGATAATACTGAACCAGCTCTATAAATATACCCAGCTTGAAGACACCTGCGCCGTCAATATGCTTGCCCTTGTCGGAGGCGAGCCGAAGGTGCTTCCGCTTACCGATATTCTTGATATTTATATAAAGCATCAGGAGCAGGTCATCTCGCGCCGCACAAAATTCGAGCTTGACAAGGCAATAACGCGCGCTCATATTCTCGAAGGCTACAAGATTGCAATTGACAACATCGACGAGGTTGTTGAAATCATGAAAACCTCGTCCTCAATACCGGATTCAAAGAACAGGCTCATGGAGCGCTTCGGACTTTCCGATGCTCAGTCGCAGGCAATCGTGGAGATGACGCTCGGCCGTCTTACCGGTCTTGAGCGCAAAAAGGTCGAGGACGAGCTTACAAAGCTGTACGCTCTTATCGAAGACCTGCGCGATATTCTCGCAAACGAATGGCGCATAAAGGACATCATCAAGAGCGAGATGAACGAGATAAAGGAAAAATACGGAGACGAAAGACGCACGGAAATTGTCGAGGCAGAGGACGAAATTGACCTTGAGGACCTCATCGAACGCCATACCTGTGTTGTCACAATGACAAATTCGGGTTACATCAAGCGCCAGCGCGTCTCCGAATACAACGCGCAAAACCGCGGCGGCGTCGGAAAGATAGGCATGACAACAAAAGAGGACGATTTCATTGACAAAGTGACCGTCATGAACTCTCATTCAAGCCTCATGCTCTTTACAAACACCGGCAGAGTATATACGATAAAGGCATACCGTATCCCCGAAGCGTCAAGAACGGCAAAAGGTACGCCTGTTGTCAACCTTATAGACCTGCGCGATGATGAAAAGATAACCTCCATCATCGGAATTGCCGCTTTCAGGGACGGAGAGTATCTGACGATGATAACACGGCGCGGTGTTATAAAGAAAACTCTGCTTTCCGACTTTGCATATCAGAGAAAGGGCGGAAAAATCGCCATCGGACTTGATGAGGGCGACGAGCTTGCTTTCGTTATGCATACAAACGGCACAAACGACATAGTAATAGCCTCACATGATGGGCACGCCGTAAGATTCAGCGAGGAAAACATTCGTGCAATGGGCAGAAATGCCCGCGGTGTGCGCGGAATGCAGCTGCGCGGTGATGATTTCATCAAGGGAGCCTGCATTGTCGAAGAAAACAAGCAGCTTCTGACCGTTACCGAGCGCGGAAAGGGCAAGAGAACGCCTTTTGAGGACTGCCGCAACATGAAGAACCGTGGCGGAAGCGGCTATGCCTGCCACAATCTGACAGAGGAGACCGGACTTCTCGCCGGTGTGCTTTCTGTCGGCGAAGAGGACGACGTTATGATAATGACGGACAAGGGAACTATCATACGTACCCCTGTTTCTTCGATAAATGTATATTCGAGAACGGCATCGGGCGTCAAGCTTATGACGGTCGAGGAAGGTACGGTTATCTCCAATATTGTCCGCGTTGCGCCCGAAAGCGAAATCGAAAAAGAGGCGGAGAACGCCGAAGTTCCGGAGCCCGACACGGAGAGCGGCGACGGCGAAGCGGAAGAAATCATCGTTAAAGAAAACGCTCACCTTCAGAATACGGACGAAGAATGATATGACCTCAGACGCAAAAAAGAGGTAATTCTGTCATGAATAAAAAGAAACAAAAAAGGTATTTTGCGGCTTTTGCCGCGGTGCTTTTCGCACTTATCCTTGCACTATCCTCCTGCGGGAGCAAAGCGCCCGATATTGATACGATAAGGGACGAGCTTTCCTCCCTTATCGACGCGTCGGCGGAGATAAACGAAATCCTGTTCGGAGAAGGTCTGCCGGTCTACTCGCGGGACGGCGGTGAGGAAGAGACGGCTATATATAATGACATGAAAGAGTCGCTTTCTGCCTATGAAGTTGTACGCGAGGACGCAAAATACCTTTCGATTGACGAAATCAAGTCGGCGGCAGAGCTTGTCTATTCGGAAGATTATCTTGAATCGGTCTACGACATGGCTTTTGTCGGCTATGCCGACGAGACGGTCGGCACATATGCCGCAAGATACTACGAATGGGACGGCTGGCTTTATAAAAACAGGGAATACGAGCCGGTTGTTGACGGAACGCGGACATACGATTATTCCACAATAAAGCTTGTAAAGCCCAGCCGCAGCGATTACATTAATTTTACGGTTGACAGCGAGCTTGACGGCGAAAAGCTGACTGTTACCCTGTCGGCTGTACTCACGGAGAACGGCTGGAGACTGGATTCGCCGACATACTGAGCGGATTTTCAAAGTACCCTCCGTTTTGTACGTAAAATTTCCCGAAAGGATCTTCCCATATGCTTGAACTTAAAAACATTACCAAAATCTATAACCCGGGAGAGGTCAGCGAAACCTGCCTTTTCCGCGATTTCAGTTTTTCTGTTGACGACGGCGAATTTGTCAGCGTCGTCGGCTCAAACGGAAGCGGAAAAACGTCGCTTCTTAACATAATCTGCGGCTCGATTCCGATTGAAAGCGGCGAGATACTGCTTGACGGCAAGGACATCACAGCCATGCCCGAACACAAACGCTATGCTTACATAGGCAGAGTTTATCAGAATCCTTCGATGGGAAGCTGTCCCGACCTTACCATTCTTGAAAATATGTCCCTTTCCGAGAACAAGGGCGGAGCTTTCGGTCTTTCAAGAGGCGTTGACCGCCGCCGTACCGAATTCTACCGCGAAGAGCTTTCCTCACTCGGTCTCGGACTTGAGGATAAGCTGAATATCAAGGTCGGTTCACTCTCCGGCGGACAGAGACAGGCGCTCTCGCTGCTCATGGCAACAATGACGCCGCTTCGTTTTCTCATTCTTGATGAGCACACCGCCGCGCTTGACCCCAAAACCGCTGAAACAACAATGATACTGACAGATAAACTCATAAAGGAGAAAAAGCTGACCGCCATTATGGTAACGCATAATCTCAGGTACGCCGTTGACTACGGTACGCGCCTTGTTATGATGCACCGCGGAGAGATTATCATTGATAAAAAGGGCGAGGAAAAGGCGAGCGCCAACGTAAAAGACCTGCTTGGGGTCTTTAACGAAATCAGTATCGAGTGCGGAAACTGAGAAAAATCCAAAAAAATTGAAAAAAGACTTTACAAAGTGAAAAAAGTATGGTATACTAGTCCCTGAACGTATGCTCGGTTGTCGGTTTAAGCCCATTGGGAGCTTTCACCTTCCTTCATCTGTGTATACGCCGGAAAATTTTATTTTAATGAGGTGAATTATCATGCAGAAAGACGAAAAGCAAGCCATTATCGACCAGTACAAGACCTGCGAGGGTGACACGGGTTCTCCCGAAGTCCAGATCGCGCTTCTCACGTACCGAATCAACAATCTGACAGAGCATCTTAAGAAGAACAACAACGACCACCACAGCCGCCGCGGACTTCTTAAAATGGTAGGTCACAGAAGAAATCTTCTCGGATATCTCCAGAAGGTTGACATCGAAAGATACCGTGCTATCGTTGACAAGCTCGGTCTGAGAAAGTAAAAAGAAACCAAGGAGTGATGAGTGAGAGCTTCTCTCGCTCCTCACTCCATACTGTTTTTCACGGAAGAAAAGCCGTTCACTTCGGATTAGCAGTTAAATATGCCCCGCCGGGCGCGGCGTGTATTTAAGTGCTAAGCCTCTGTGAACGGACTTCAAAATATAAAATTTACGGAGGTAAACATGTCTGAAGTAATCAGCACAAAAATGGAATTTAAAAATTACAAGGTGTTCAATTACACCCTGGCAGGACGCCCGCTTACCATAGAAACAGGTAAAATGGCAGGTCTTGCAAACGGTTCGGTTTTTATCCGCTACGGCGAAACGGCAATTCTCTGCTGCGCAACAGCAAGCCCTAAGCCCCGCGACGGCATAGATTTCCTGCCCCTTTCGGTTGATTTTGACGAGAGAATGTACGCGGCGGGCAAGATCCCGGGCGGCTACCTTAAGCGTGAGGGCAAGCCCTCTGAAAAGGCGGTACTGACCTCCCGTGTTATCGACCGTCCCATCCGTCCCCTTTTCCCGAAAGACCTGAGAAACGACGTTGCGCTGACGCTCACGGTTATGAGCGTTGACCCCGACTGCTCACCTGAAATCACCGCGATGATAGGCGCTTCCACTGCGCTCGCAATTTCCGATATTCCGTGGAACGGTCCGATAAGCGGCGTTTTCGTCGGTCTTGTGGACGGAAAGCTCGTTATCAACCCCACCGAGGCTCAGAGAAAGGTCAGCGACCTTGAACTTACCGTTGCTTCCTCCTCGAAAAAGGTAGTTATGATTGAGGCGGGCGCAAAGGAAGTACCGGACGACGTAATGTACGACGCTATTATGCTCGCGCACAAGGAAAATCAGGGAATACTCGAATTTATAAACGGCATCGTTGATGAAATCGGCAAAAAGAAGTTTGAATATCCCTCCTGCGAGCTTGACCACGATATGTTCGACAAGGTTTTCGATTATTGCGAAAAGGCAGTCATGGAAGCCCTTGACACCGATGACAAGAACGTCCGCGATGAAAAGATGCAGCCCATTATGGACGATATCGTGGAGAAATTCAGCGAAGAATATCCTGAAATTGCAAATATCATGGACGAGCTTGTCTATAAAATCCAGAAGAAGATCGTCCGTCGCTGGCTCTTAAAGGACCGCAAGCGTGTTGACGGTCGCCGCATGGACCAGATTCGTCCTCTGACAGCGGAAGTCGGACTTCTGCCGAGAGTACACGGCTCCGGTATGTTCACCCGCGGACAGACACAGGTGCTCACCGCCGCAACGCTCGGCACTCTCGATGAGGCTCAGATGCTTGACGGAATCGACAACGATACCGAAAAGAGATATATGCACCATTACAACATGCCCGGCTTTTCCACGGGCGAAGCAAAGTCCACAAGAAGCCCCGGACGCCGCGAAATCGGTCACGGCGCGCTCGCAGAGCGTTCGCTTGTTCCGGTTCTTCCGTCGGTTGACGAGTTCCCGTACGCAATCCGCCTTGTTTCCGATGTCCTGTCCTCAAACGGCTCGACCTCTCAAGGCTCTGTATGCGGCTCAACTCTTGCGCTCATGGACGCGGGAGTTCCGATAAAAGCTCCGGTTGCCGGTATTTCCTGCGGTCTTATCACGGACGAGGACGGAAGCTGGGAGACCATGATAGATATTCAGGGACTTGAGGACTTCTACGGCGACATGGACTTCAAGGTTGCCGGAACGCATGCGGGCATTACGTCCATTCAGATGGACCTTAAAATTGACGGTCTTACCCCCGAAATCATCAAATCCGCGCTTGAAATCACTCACAAGGGACGCGATTATATCATCGACGAGGTACTTCTCAAGGCGATTCCCGCTCCCCGCGCTGACGTTTCAAAGTACGCTCCCAAAATGATGACAATGAAGATTAACCCCGACAAGATACGCGAGGTTATCGGAAAGGGCGGCGCCGTGATTCAGAAAATTACGGGCGACACCGGCGCAAAGGTTGATATTGAGGACGACGGAACGATTCACATTGCCGCGGTCAACACTGCCGACGCCGAGGCCGCAAAGGCAATGATAGACGCCATCTGCTTTGAGCCTGAGGTCGGAGCGATTTATAAGGGAAAGGTTACCGGAATCATTGCCTGCGGAGCGTTTGTTGAATACGCACCCGGCAAGGAGGGAATGGTACACATTTCCAAGATTGCAGACCACAGAGTTGAAAAGGTTGAGGACGTACTCTCGATAGGAGACGAGGTCAGTGTCAAGTACCTCGGAGTTGACGAGAAAAACCGAATCCGCCTTTCGATAAAGGACGCAAAGTAAGGGAAACAAAGGGCAACCGCCCGCCGCGGTTGCCCTTTTCACCCCTTTTCGTTTCGGGCTAAGGGAACATTTCTTTAAGTATAAGCGTCGTTTCGTTTGAGCGCGTATTATCCGCAAAAGAAAAAAGAAAGGAAAGAAGGCATACAATGAATAACGGAGTTCACTCACCCAAAAATTTCGGCGGCTACCGTTCAAAGCGCAGACGCCGCCGCGCAATTATACGAAATATTGTGCTTATAACCCTCATTGTGATTATCTTCGCCGGTATGTTCGCTTTCCTTATTTCACTTAAGAAAAACAGCGAAAAAGAAAAAAATACGGAAACCGAGTCCATAACCGAGACCGAGACCGTACCGCCCGAAACAGAGCTTCCGGGTGTTCTCGAAAAGGATTATACAATAAAAACCTATACTTCGGACGATCTCCACCGCGGAAATCTTATCCTTGTCCGCGAGGGCGCGCCGTTTGTTTTTCCGGAAAAACAGCCCCTTGCCGACCTCTATTCGGGACGAAAGCTCTATGGGGATAAGTCGCGCGCATATCAGATAAGCTCGACCGACCTCTTCCTTGCCCCGGATGTTCTTGACATGCTGAATAAAATGACAGAGGCTTTTTATGAGGAAACGGGCAAAAACGCGCTCCTTGTCAAGAGCGCATACCGCTCTGAGGAGGAACAGCAGGAGATTTTCGACTACCGCGTGGAGCGCGACGGTGAGGAGGAAGCCCTTAAATACGTAGCCCGCCCGGGCGAGAGCGAGCACCATACGGCGATGGCGTTCGACATGTCGGTCTATAAGGACGGCGTGAATACGTATATACAGGACGAGGAAGACTATCTTCCGATATATGAGCAAGCGCATAAATACGGCTTTATTCTCCGTTATCCTGAGGAAAAGGCGGCTGTAACGGGAATTTCATACGAGGCGTGGCATTTCCGCTATGTCGGCGTGCCGCACGCATACTATATGTATACGAACGGACTTTGCCTTGAGGAATATCTCGAGCTGCTCAAAAAGAATTATTCGTATGACAGCGTGCACCTTACTTTTGACTGCGACGACGGGCATACCTATGAGATATACAGTGTCCCGGCAAAGGCGGACGGCTCGGCGGACATAATTCTGCCGTCCGGATACGAATTTGACGTGTCCGGCAACAATACAGACGGGTTTATTGTCACAGTTACCGTAAAATAAGAGGAATTATCCGTATTTTATGAATAGAGGAGAGCAATGGAACAAAAAAAGAGAGAAAAAAGCATAAAAGCCGAAAAAATTCGTGTTTCCGACCGTCTGCTCGTCTTGTTTTTTCTGCTGATTCTCATAGGGCTTGGCGCGGCGCTTCTTCTTTTGCCTCAAAGCTCCTTTTCCGAGACCGAAAACAGAGTGCTCCAAACCGCTCCAAAGTTCAGTTTATCCTCGCTTTTTGACGGAAGCTACACGAAAAAGGTTTCGGACTTCTGTGCCGATCAGTTTCCGCTCCGCTCTCTGTTTGCAAAAACCAAAGTGATTTCCGAGGCGGCTCTGCTGCGCCATGAGGCGGACGGAGTTCTGCTCGGCTCGGGCGGTTACCTTATCGACCGCATTGAATACGGCGGCGAAGAATATGAAACAATAAGACAGAACGCTTCTGCGATAAGTGTGCTTTGCGAAAAGTTAGAGGAGAAGGGAATACCCGCTGTTTTTGCCGTTGCACCGAGGGCGATAGACGTTCTCTCGGCGCATCTGCCTCCTGCATATCCGGCTGAGCGGGCGCGCAGTGCATGGGAAGTGCTCGACGGTACGGGAAAAGAATACGTGTCTTTTACCGAGGAGATAGAAAAAGCGGGAAATGACGGTCAGGTGTGGTTTAAAACAGACCACCACTGGAACGCTGAAGGCGCGTTTTGCGCATACAGGGTGCTCGCGGAGACGGGAGCACTGCCCGGTCTTTCTCTTGAGCGCTCGGACATAACGTTTGAGGCGGCGAGCGAGGACTTTCTCGGCACAACATATTCAAAAGCGAAGATACTTACGGGCGGCGCAGATACGCTTCTTCTTCCTCATTTTGAGGGCGAGGAGAGCTTTGTGACAGAAATCGAGGGCAAGGAAAGCATATCGGGCTTTTATGACCGCTCGTATCTTGAAACAAAGGATAAATACAGCACTTTTATCGGCGGAAACAACCCCGTTATCCGCATTACAAAGACCCCGGAGGACGGCAAAACGCGCGAAAAGCTCCTTGTGATAAAGGACAGCTTTGCGCACAGCCTTGCGCCGTACCTTGCTGCGGATTACGACCTTATACTTGTCGACCCGCGATATTACCCCGGCTCTGCGGCGCAGCTCGCAGAGGAGGAGGGGGCGGACAGAGTGCTTATCCTTTTTGGAATAGACACGCTTGCAACAGTCTCCCTGCGCTCGCTCGGCGGCTGAAAACGAAAAAACCGGCGGCACAGCGCCGCAAAGGAAAGGAAATATAATGGCAAATTACAGAAGAGGACGCATAAACGACGAAATGCTCCGTGAAATCGCGGTTATATTGCGTGACGTGAAAGACCCGAGAGTGGGAAAGGCGTTTGTAAGCGTCACGGCGGCGGAGGTCACGCCCGATCTTAAATATGCGAAAATATACTATTCTTATCTAAACAAAGAAACGGAAGCCAAAGAGGTTGCGGCAGGGCTGAAGGCGGCAAGCGGATATATACGCAGCCGCATTGCGCAGGAGATGAATCTGCGTATCACGCCTGAGCTGACTTTTGTTTCCGACCCGTCAATAAAGCACGGCGCGCATATCGCGGCGCTCCTGCACAGTATAGAAGAAGGAAAAGAAGAAAAAAATGACGACGAAGCTGAATGAAAACGCATCGGAAAAATTTCGCCTGCTCACATTTTCACAGACCGTGGATATAATAAGCCAAAAGCAGAATACCTTAATACTCTGTCACGCGCGCCCCGACTGCGATACGCTGGGATCGGCATTCGCGCTCCGCAGCCTGCTCTGCGAGATGGGGGCGAAGGCATGGTGTCTTTGCGCAAACGAAGTTCCGCACAGGCTGAGGTTCGTCCTTTCCGGTCAGGAAAGCGTGCTTTATGAAAACATGCCCGCGGATTTTGAAGCGGAGAGGGTTATTTCGGTCGATACGGCGTCGCCGTCACAGCTCGGAAAGCTCTTTGAGATTTTTCAAGGGAAAATCTCGCTTATGATAGACCATCACGGCATAGGAGAGCAGTATGCGGACGGATATATAAAGCCCGATGCCGCCGCGACGGGAGAGCTTATATTCAGTATATCAAGAGAACTTATTTCGCGCGGGATGATAGACCGTATCCCGCCTGAAGCGGACGCCTGCATATACGCCGCCGTAAGCTCGGACACGGGCGGCTTCAGATATTCGTCGGTAACGCCGGAGACGCACCGAATCGCGTCGGAGCTTGTCGCAAGCGGGGTGAACTCTGCCGAGATAAACCGCAAGCTGTACGAGGGAAAGCCGCTTATTCAGCTTAAAGCCGAAAAGCTGGGCTTTGACCGGCTTGAGCTTTTCCACGAAGGAACAATTTCCGTTCTTACGTTCCCGTATGAACTGAAAAAGCAGTACGGAATCGAGGACGAGTATCTTGAAACTCTTATAGACGTTGCCCGGACGGTGGAAGGAGTCGAAATCGCGGCGGCTTTGCGTCAGCCTGAGGACAAAAGCGTTTTTCGCTGTTCCATGCGCTCAAACGGAGACGCCGATGTTTCGCACATCTGCGCAAAGTTCGGCGGCGGCGGTCACGCAAAGGCTGCCGGGTGCACAATTTGTGCGTCGTCCATTGACGAGGCAAAGGAACAGGTGAGATGCGCCGCCGAGGAGGAGCTCGGCGCTCTTTTGAACTGAAAATACGGGTCTTGCAGACCTAAAATGTACGAATAACCTCCCGAAAGGATGAAAAAATGCTCCCGACAAAGCTAAAAAACCTTATAAAATCAGCGCCGTCGCTTGTGAAAAAATATAAAGAACCGATTCTTTATGTCATTTTCGGCGCCGGTACGACCGCCGTTGATTTCTGCATATCCTTTTTGCTTTACAGGACGGAGCTTAATATCCACGCCGCGCATGTCATTGCATGGTCTGCGGCAGTCGTCTTTGCGTATGTGACAAACAAGCTCTTTGTTTTTGAAAGCAGAAATCGCGATGCCGCCGTGATTGCCCGCGAGTTTTTTTCGTTTGCGGGCAGCCGCGTGCTTACGCTCCTTATTCAGGAAGCGGTTGTGTGGGCGCTTTTTGACTGCCTTAAAATAAACGAGTATGTCGTCAAAATTGCCGCGTCCGTCATTGTGATTGTACTGAATTATATTATAAGCAAGCTTGTCGTTTTTCGCGGCGAAAAAGCTGAAAAAGAAAGGAATGACAGGGCATGAGCGAGGATATGCGCACGCATTATGTTCCGAGGGAAAAGCGCGAGGCGGACGCAAAAACGCTTCCGTCCGCAAAAAAGAGACAGTCGTGCTGTGAGGAATGTGAATACTATGATTATGACGAGCAAACAGACGAATATTTTTGCAAAATGTCTCTTGACGAGGACGAAATGGTGAAATTTCTCTCCGGGAAAAACCGCTCCTGCCCGTACTATAAATATTACGACGAATACAAAAGTGTACACAAACAGATCTAAGACAGTATTGAAAGGACACCGATGAAACTTAACAAATATATCGGGGACAAAGCCTTTTACCAAAGGGTATTTGCCGTTGCGCTCCCGATAATGCTCCAGAACGGAATAACGAATTTTGTCAGCATGCTGGACAACATAATGGTCGGACGCATCGGCACGGAAGAAATGTCGGGCGTTGCCATAGCGAACCAGCTCTTTTTTGTGTATATTCTATGCCTTTTCGGCGGATTTTCCGGCGCGGGAATCTTCACCTCCCAGTTTTTCGGGAAAGGCGACATGAAAGGCGTGCAGAGTACGATAAGATTCAAAGCGTACCTTGCCGTAGCGCTCTCTGCGCTTGCGCTTTTCATTTTCGGACGGTTTGAAGAACCGCTCGTGCTCGCCTTTCTTCATGAGAGCGAGTCGGGCGGCGATCTTGCGCTGACACTTGGCTATGCCAAGCAGTACATACGCATAGTAATGATAAGCATTGTCCCGCTTGCGGTCACGCAGATGTACGCGAGCACACTGAGGGAAACAAAAAAGACGCTCCCGCCCATGGCATGCGGCATTGCGGCGGTCTGCGTGAACCTTGTTTTCAACTATCTGCTTATCTACGGGCATATGGGCTTTCCCAAGCTTGGGGTTGAGGGCGCGGCGATAGCTACGGTACTCTCGCGCTTTGTCGAATGTATCTCACTTGTGCTCTGGACGCATATAAACCGCTCGAAAAATCCGTATATAAAGGGCGTTTACCGCAGTCTGCGTGTTCCCGTGCGGCTTGCCGGGGCAATGGCGGTCAAAGGGATGCCTCTGCTTGTCAACGAAACGTTCTGGTCGCTCGGAATCACCATGCTTGCGCAGTGCTACTCAACGCGCGGACTTGATGTTGTCGGCGCATACAATATAAGCACGACGATTTCAAATCTGTTCAGCATTGTGTTCCAGTCGCTCGGAAATGCAATCGCCATAATTCTCGGAAATCTGCTCGGCGCGTCGAAAATGGAGGAGGCAAAGCTCACCTCAAGCCGCCTGCTGACCTTTACCGTTGCTTCGAGCTGTGCCATCGGTGCGGCAATGGCGGCGCTTTCGGGAATTTTCCCCGAGCTTTACAACACGACGGAGAGCGTAAGAAGCCTTGCCGCGTTCTTTATCATTGTCGCGGCGTGTCATATGCCGCTTAACGCATATATAAACGGCGTTTATTTCACTCTCCGCTCCGGCGGAAAAACGTGGGTCACTTTCCTCTTTGACAGTATATATGTCTGGGTTTTCAGCGTCACGACTGCGTTTCTTCTGACGAAGTATACCTCGCTTTCGATTTATCCTATCTATATAATCGTATGTGCGACCGACCTGCCGAAAGCCGTCATAGGAACGGTGCTCGTCGAGAGCGGTAAGTGGCTGCATAATCTCACAGATGAATAAAAATCGCTTTGGCATAAGCTGCTATCCCAAATAATAGAAGCTTTTGCCCCTCGCCGAAACCAAAGGGGAAATTTTCGCCCGCCTTTTATAAAAGGCGGCGCTGGCTCGGGGCGCGTAGCCCCGACCGCCCACCGCAGTGGGCGAAACCCCCTTGCGGCGCTTTCTTTTTGCTTAGCTTTTTCTTTGCGCCTGTTTCGGCAAAGAAAAAGCGGTTTTGGACTTTCCGTAATTTTACCTCGCGCCTTTTTTTAAACATTAAAAAGCGGTACTCGGCTATAATGCCGAGTACCGCCTGTTTTTTGCATTTCCATTGCGTCTATACTTGATTTCTACACGCTCTCCGGATTTTTTTCGTAAATTCAGAACTCTACGCAAAGCATACGGCAAACCGCATGAGCTATGTTTGCAAAGCCCGAAAGTACGCCGAGATTTTCAGGCTCGATTTTTTTGCCGTATAGGAGAAAAGGAATATATTCGCGCGTGTGGTCGGTGCTTATGTCCCCGGGGTCACAGCCGTGGTCGGCGGTGATGATGAGCGCGTCGTCCTCACTGAGCTTTGACATAAACGACGGCAAAAAACGGTCAAATTCATTTAACGCTTCCGTATAGCCCACCGCGTCGTTGCGGTGACCGTATAGCATGTCAAAATCCACAAGATTCACAAAGCAAAGCCCGTGAAAATCCCGCTCAGCGGTCTCAAGGCTCGCTTTCATTCCCTCGGCGTTGCCGTGAGTAAAAATCGCCTCGGTTATTCCGCGCCCTGCAAAAATATCGGAAATTTTTCCGACCGCGATAACGTCCATTCCCGCGGCTTTTATTGCGTCAAGCATGGTTCTGCCCGTCGGTTCAAGGCTGAAGTCGTGCCGCTTTGCCGTTCTTGTGAAATTTCCCGGCTCGCCGACAAAGGGACGCGCAATAACTCGCCCGACTGCGTGCTCGCCTGTAAGGATTTTGCGCGCGGCGCGGCAATATTCGTAGAGCTTTTCCACCGGAACTATATCCTCATGCGCCGCAATCTGAAAAACGCTGTCGGCGGAGGTGTACACAATGAGTTTTCCGGTTTTCATGTGTTCTTCGCCGTAGTC
>JBJFAQ010000139.1:0-4025 GCA_051887995.1 Eubacteriales bacterium | reverse complement strand
TCAAGGTGTTCTCCAACAACACAATCGAGCCTGAGTACCTTCTCGGCTTTGACCTCCGCGACTGCGGTATCAAGGAAAAGGTAAGAACTCCCGTCCTGCTTGAGATTATGGAATCCTGCGGCGGAGATGTAGACGCGATAAAGGAAGCGGCAAAGGCGCGCATTGCCGAGCTTTGCCCAAAGCATATTACAAAAGACGATATTTTCGCAACCATCAACTATCTTCTCGGTCTTTCGCATGACGTCGGAAGCGTTGATGATATAGACCATCTCGGAAACCGCCGTATCCGTTCCGTGGGCGAGCAGCTCCAGAACCAGATGCGCATCGGTTTTACCCGTATGGATAAGATTATCAAGGAAAGAATGACCACGCAGGACAATGAGAAGCTGACCCCTCAGGCGCTTATCAACATTCGTCCTGTTGTAACCGCGATACGTGAGTTCTTCGGCTCTTCTCAGCTTTCGCAGTTCATGGATCAGACAAATCCGCTGGCTGAGCTTACTCACAAGCGCCGTCTCTCCGCGCTCGGCCCCGGAGGACTTTCGCGCGACCGCGCTTCCTTTGACGTGCGTGACGTACACTATACTCATTACGGAAGAATGTGCCCGATTGAGACCCCCGAAGGTCCTAACATCGGTCTTATTTCCTACCTTGCAACGTATGCCCGCATAAGCGATTACGGATTTATCGAAGCACCGTACCGCGTTGTAAGGCATGAGAAAAACGAAAATGGTGAGATTGAAAGCTATGTGACTGACGAGGTCATCTATATGACCGCAGACGTCGAGGACAGATACCTCATCGCACAGGCAAACGAGCCTATTGACGAAAACGGAAAGTTTATAAATAAAAAGGTTACCGCCCGCGACAAGGCTGATTTCATCGAAATCGAGGCAAGCAAGGTCGATCTTATCGACGTTTCGCCTAAGATGGTAGTATCTGTTGCGACGGCAATGATTCCGTTCCTTGAAAACGACGATAACACCCGTGCTCTCATGGGTTCAAACATGCAGAAGCAGGCTGTCCCGCTCATGGTGACCGAGTCTCCTATTGTGGGTACGGGTATGGAGTATCAGGCTGCCTGCGATTCCGGAGTTGCCGTGCTTGCAAAAAATCCGGGCGTTGTTGAGAGCGTTGACGCAGACACTATCGTCGTTCGCACAGAGGACGGTGCAAAGGACGTATACAAGCTCATCAAGTTTAAGCGTACAAACCAGGGCACTTGCGTAAATCAGCGCCCGATAGTCTCCCGCGGAGAAAAGGTTGAGAGGGGCGACGTAATTGCAGACGGTCCCGCAACGAGCAACGGTGAGGTTTCGCTCGGAAAGAACGCCCTCATCGGCTTTATGACATGGGAAGGATATAACTACGAGGACGCGGTGCTTCTTAACGAACGCCTTGTCCGCGACGATGTATATACTTCGCTTCATATTGAGGAATATTCGCATGAATCCCGCGATACAAAGCTCGGTCCGGAGGAAATCACAAGAGAAATTCCGAACGTGGGCGACGACGCGCTGAAAGACCTTAACGCAGACGGTATTATAAAGAAGGGTACGGAAGTCCGCGCCGGTGATATCCTTGTCGGAAAGATTACGCCGAAGGGCGAAACAGAGCTTACCGCCGAGGAAAGACTGCTCAGAGCGATTTTCGGCGAAAAGGCAAGAGAAGTCCGCGATACGTCTTTGCGTGTTCCTCACGGTGAATCGGGAATTGTCGTCGATGTAAAGGTGTTCTCGCGCGAGAACGGCGATGACCTGCCGACAGGCGTAAACAAGGTCGTTCGCGTATACCTTGCACAGAAGCGTAAAATCTCTGTCGGAGACAAGATGGCAGGCCGTCACGGTAACAAGGGTGTCGTTTCGAGAATCCTTCCGCCTGAGGATATGCCGTTCCTGCCTGACGGAACTCCGCTTGACATCGTGCTTAATCCTCTGGGCGTTCCTTCCCGAATGAACATCGGTCAGGTGCTTGAGGTTCACCTCGGAATTGCGGCAAAGAAGCTGGGCTGGAAGATCATGACGCCGGTCTTTGACGGTGCAAACGAAAAAGACATTATCGAATGTCTGCATATGGCCGGATACTGCCGCGAAATTCTTCCGGGTGAGAATGTAGACGGCAAGGCGGTGTTCAAGAGAGTTGTCACCGAGGACGGAAAAGAAGACCTTCAGCGCCTTGACGAGTCGATTACAAGCGACACAGAGGAGTGGAAGCAACTTTATGACGCGGGTCTGCTTCGTGTTATCGACGGTAAGAGAATCGTTTACGACGGACGCACCGGAGAGCCGTTTGACAATCCGGTTACGGTCGGAATAATGTATTATCTCAAGCTCCATCACCTTGTTGATGATAAGATTCACGCGCGTTCCAACGGTCCGTACGCGCTCGTAACGCAGCAGCCTCTCGGCGGTAAAGCGCAGTTTGGCGGACAGCGTTTCGGAGAAATGGAGGTTTGGGCGCTTGAAGCATACGGCGCAGCTTACACTCTTCAGGAAATTCTTACGGTCAAGAGTGACGATATAACAGGCCGTCGCAAGGCTTACGAGGCAATTATCAAGGGACAGAACATTCCGACTCCGGGTGTTCCCGAATCCTTCAAGGTGCTTGTGAAAGAGCTTCAGTCGCTTGCGCTTGACGTGCGTGTGCTTGACAAAAACGGCGAGGAGGTTCAGCTTTCCGCACTTTGCAACGAGGACGATCCTCTTCCGTATCACCGCAAACGCGAACGCCTGCCCGAGGAGGAAGATGAATTTTCCTCAGGGGTTGAAACCAAGGAACTTTATGATTCCTATACTCTGACAGATGAAAACGGCGAGGAGATTGTCGATGAGACAGACGACGACCTTTATCCCGAAGAAGAATACGGTATTGATGTTGCGGATGAAGACGACGACAACTATTGACCTTCTGTTTGATTTTGTCTGAGAGTTCTTCTAAAGGAAGGACACCACACTCTTTTCACGAAAAAGAAAATCTATAAAAGAGGAAAAGGTTATATAATGGAACATAATGAATTTGCTTCTATAAAAATCAGTCTTGCCTCGCCGGACATGATCCGTGACTGGTCATACGGAGAGGTCACAAAGCCTGAAACCATAAATTACAGAACGCTCAAGGCAGAGGTCGGCGGTCTTTTCTGCGAGCGTATCTTCGGTCCTACGAAGGACGGCGCTTGTATGTGCGGAAAATACAAAAATTCCCACAATAAAGAGGTCATCAAGTGCGAGAAATGCGGAGTTGACGTCACTACCAAAAAGGTGCGCCGCGAGAGAATGGGACACATTGAGCTTGCAGCTCCCGTTTCCCATATCTGGTATTTCAAGGCGATTCCGTCACGCATGGCGCTTGTCCTTGATATGTCTCCGAAGCAGCTTGAGCAGGTTCTGTACTTTGCCGAAAACGTTGTGCTCGACCCCGGAATGACCCCCCTTCAGAAGGGAATGGTGCTTACGGAGCGGCAGTACAACGAATATTATGAGCTTTATGAGAATGAATTTCGCGTCGGAATGGGCGCGGAGGCAATCAGAGAGCTGCTTCGCGGAATTGACATCGAAGCACTCTCAAAAGAGCTGAAAGCCGAACTTCAAACGGCAAGCGGGCAGAAAAAGACCCGTGTTATCAAGCGCCTTGAGGTTGTCGAAGCCTTCAGAAAGTCCGGAAATCAGGTTGACTGGATGATTCTTGACGTACTTCCGGTTATTCCTCCGGATATTCGACCGATGGTGCAACTTGACGGCGGACGTTTCGCGTCCTCCGACATAAACGAGCTTTACCGCCGCGTTATTGCAAGAAATAACCGCCTTAAAAAGCTCCAGGAGATACGCACGCCGGAAATCGTCATAAGAAACGAAAAAAGAATGCTTCAGGAGGCTGTTGACGCCCTTATCGACAACGGACGCCGCGGAAAACCGGTCACAGGTCCGAGCAACCGTCCTCTGAAGTCTCTTTCCGAGATGCTTCGCGGTAAGCAGGGACGCTTCCGTCAGAACCTGCTCGGAAAACGAGTAGACTACTCCGGACGTTCT
>JBJFAQ010000138.1:0-4042 GCA_051887995.1 Eubacteriales bacterium | reverse complement strand
GCACGGGCATATATGAATATGAAGTGCCGTTTATCTTTGCCAATTTCAACGGCACGCGTGCCGATGTTGAAACGGTCACTCATGAGGCAGGTCACGCATTTGCCTGCTGGTATAACCGCAAGCGCATACCGGTGGATACGATATGGCCAAGCATGGAAAGCTGCGAGGTTCACTCAATGTCGATGGAATTTTTCGCATGGCCGTGGGCTGAGGGATTTTTCGGAAACGATACCCGCAAGTTCCTTTACAGCCACCTTGCCGGCGCCCTGACCTTCATTCCGTATGGGACGATGGTAGACCACTTCCAGCACATAGTGTATGAAAAGCCGGAAATGACTCCGCGCGAAAGACATGACGTGTGGCGCGAGCTGCTCGGCATTTACATGCCGTGGATGAAGCTCGACGGCGAGATTCCATTTTACGGAGACGGCGAGGGCTGGCAGAGACAGCACCACATTTATTCAAGTCCTTTCTACTATATCGACTACTGCCTTGCACAGACTGTGGCGCTTGAATTCTGGGCGATGATACAGCATGACATTAAGGACGCGTGGAAGCACTATATGGCATATACAGAGCAGGGCGGCAGCAAGGTGTTTACGGATTTGCTTTCTTCCGCCGGACTTGAAAGCCCGTTTGACGAAAAGTGCCTGCGCTCCGTATGCGAGGCGGCAAGCAAGTGGCTTTCCGAATACGACCTTACAGGAATCGAATAATACAAAGAAGATTTAAGACCGCGAGATGCGGCAAAAGGAAAGGTGAGGCAATGAACGATTCATGTTTTTTTCCGGCGGATATTCTGCTGCCGGATTTCGATAAGGTAAACGGAACAAAATGGTCCGTTATCGCCTGCGACCAGTATACAAGTGAGCCGGAATACTGGGCGGAGGTTGAAAAAACTGTGGGAAACGCGCCGTCAACTCTGCGTTTGACGCTTCCGGAGGTTTTTCTCTCCGAAACCGAGGAGCGTGTTCCGCAAATAAATGCCGAAATGGAAAGATATCTTAAGGAAATTCTCATCTGCCATGAGCACAGCATGATATATGTCGAGCGCACTCAGCAAAACGGGAAAAAGCGCCGCGGCATCGTCGGCATGGTAGACCTTGAGGCATACGATTTTTCAAAGGGGGCAAACTCGCTTATAAGAGCGACGGAGGGAACGGTTGTTTCAAGAATCCCTCCGAGAATGAAGGTGCGGAGTGGGGCCATGCTCGAGCTTCCGCATGTTCTGCTCCTTATTGACGACCCGGAAAAGACCGTGATAGAGCCGCTCGGAGAAATCTCGGACGGATTTGCAAAAGCATATGATTTTGACCTTATGCAAAAAGGCGGTCACGTCCGCGGAATGTTTATTCCCGAATCGGAGGAAAAGCGTATCACTAAGGCGCTTTCGGCGCTTGTTTTGCCGGAGCAAATGAAAAAGAGATACGGAGAGGACTGCGCACCTCTGCTTTTTGCCGTCGGAGACGGAAATCACTCGCTTGCGACCGCAAAGTCCTGCTACGAAGAGCTGAAAAAATCCATCGGTGAGGAAGAAGCAAAAAAAAGCCCGGCAAGATATGCTCTTGCCGAGATAGAAAATCTTCATGACGACACGCTTGTTTTTGAACCGATATACCGCGTTGTTTTCGGCGCGGACGGCGAGGAGCTTCTCTGTGGGCTGAAAAAATATGCGTCGGCTCAGGACGGCTCGGAAGCCCCCCAGACCGTAACTGCCGTAAGGGCGGACGGAGAAGAAGTCATTACTTTCGAAAAACCAACATCTCCTCTTACGGTGGGAACGCTTCAGGCTTTTCTTGACAGATATATAGAGACGCATGACGGGGTTTCCGTAGACTATATACACGGCGAGGAGTCGCTGAGACGCCTTGCCGCAGGACGCGGAAATATCGGCTTTCTTTTCGGTGGAATGAAGAAAGATGAGCTTTTCCGCACCGTCATAAAGGACGGCGCGCTCCCGAGGAAAACCTTCTCGATGGGACATGCGGACGACAAGAGATTTTATCTTGAGGCAAGAAGAATAAAATAGTCCGGTTTTTATCTCGATGCATTTCTGTCCTCAATGGGAGAAATGCCGAAACGCCGCTTGTACTGGCGGTAAAACGAGGAATAATCGCGGAAGCCGCATTCCGCGGCGGCGACAGTGGCGTTCTTGCCCTCCCTCAGCAGATTTCGCGCCACCAAAAGGCGCTTTAATACCACATAGTCCCAGACGGACGAGCCTGTTGACTGCTTGAACGCTCGGTTGATATAGGATTTGCTGAAGAAGAACTTCTGCTCCAGCGTTTCGAGCGTCCAGTCCTCGGTAAGATGCGAATTTATGTATTCAATGACGCTTCCGACTATCTCGTTCGTGGCGTTCTCACTTGCAACGGGGACAACGACCTCCTGCGTACTTCCGCTTTTTATGTATTGCAGCTCGCACAGCACTGCGGTGAGGTTTGATATCATAAGAGCGAGTCGCTCCTCCTCACACGACACCGTTTCCCGGCACATACGGCGCAGGCAGGTGTCGATGAAGGCAACCGAATCCGCATTTCCGCAGAAAAGATTCTCTTTTCCGAGCGGGCGGTCATTATAGAGCCTTGCAAGTTCCGACGTCCACGGCGAGCTTTCAATCACGCTCAGAGGAAACTGGAATGCGATTCGCTCATATGGCTCGTCGTGATTTATATGGAGCTTATGAACTTCGCCGTAACGCATGATGAGCACGCAGCCCGGCGTCAGGGGATAGTCTGTGCCCTCGACGGTATAGAAGCCGTTTCCCGAAATGAAGTAGAACAGCTCGCAGCATCTGTGAGCATGCGTGGGAAAATCCGCTTCCGACGGCTGTTCCGTTACTGTGTGATGAAGAAGAAAGTCTCCTTTTTTATATATTGTCATGTCTTTTGCCTCCCGTTCCGAGTGCGGTTTAAGATTATGCTTAATTCTACCACGTCCTAATTATACCACATTTGTTTTGAATATGCAATATTAAATGCGGATATATGCAATTTTATTGTTAAAAAAGCGTTGTATAATATGACTGAACAAAAAAATACATAAAGGAGACATATTATGTCAAAGACATGTGTTGTTACGGGCGCGGGAGGCGTGCTTTGTTCTTCATTTGCTTCCGAAATGGCAAGAAACGGCTATTCGGTCGCACTTCTGGACCTTAATGGCGAGGCGGCGGAAAAGGTTGCATCGGAAATACGCGCAGAGGGCGGAAAAGCGATTGCTTACAAGGCAAATGTGCTCGAAAAGGAGGCGCTTGAGGAGGTTCACGCGAGAGTGCTTAAGGATCTCGGCAAGTGCGACGTTCTCATAAACGGCGCCGGAGGAAACAACCCGAAGGCAACGACCGCACATGAATATTATGAGGATGGGGACGAAACCAGAGAAGACATAAAGACCTTCTTCAATCTCGACAAGGCGGGATTTGACTTTGTGTTCAGTCTCAATCTCATGGGTACGCTTATTCCCACTCAGGTTTTTGCCGCCGATATGCTCGGCAGGGAAAACTGCTCGATAATCAACATCTCTTCAATGAACGCATATACTCCCCTTACGAAAATTCCGGCGTACAGCGCGGCAAAAGCGGGAGTTTCCAATTTTACTCAGTGGCTTGCGGTGCATTTTGCAAAGGCGGGCATACGTGTGAACGCCATTGCTCCCGGTTTCTTTGTCACAAAGCAGAATCAGGCGCTCCTCTTTAACGAGGACGGCACGCCTACGGCGAGAACTGGCAAAATACTTGCCGCAACCCCCATGGGACGTTTCGGCAAGCCCGAGGAGCTTCTCGGCACGCTTCGTTTTCTTACCGATTCCGAGGCGGCAGGCTTTGTCACGGGCGTTGTGATTCCCGTCGACGGCGGTTTTTCGGCATATTCCGGAGTTTGAAAAGAGAAGAGGAGAAGAAAAATGGCAAATAAATTCAGACTTGCGGCGTTTGCCGATGAAGCAAGCGCGATGATTGACGACCAGATAGAGGCCATGAAGAAAAACGGCGTTGAATTTCTCGAAATACGCAATGTTGACGGAACGAACATCGCCAAAATAG
>JBJFAQ010000137.1:0-4075 GCA_051887995.1 Eubacteriales bacterium | reverse complement strand
CATCTTTCCGTTTCTGATAAGCTCCCTCAGATACCTGAAATATCTCGGCAAACGCCTTATAACCGCCGGGGAAACATTGTGCTTTGCCGCCGCGGTGTTTACATCAGACGCCGGAAGCTCTCCGTACAGTTCTATCTCATCACGATCCATCTTTTTGCCCTTCCTTACATAAATCTCAACATAATCGGTCGGAGGTTGTAAAACAGTCATCGAATCTTTCCGCTTCGGAATTATTAAAGGCGGAATTTTTACGTGTTTTTCCACGCTTATTCGCTGTTTTTTTCACCCTGAAAAATTCATTTTTATTCAAATCGCGCATAAAACCCGTTTGAAGTCATCAGGCGACAAAAGAAAGCATTTTCTTTCGTTTCCCGATTTTTCCACATGTCGAAAAGGAAAACAGTTTTCCACACTTTCAACATACTTTTCCACAGAAATTCACATATTTCTTGACTTTTGGGGGTAAAAGTCAAATTTTCAAATTGGAAAAACGACTTTCGTCGCCGTTTTTCCACAGGCTGTGGAAAAGCCTGTATAAAACTCTTTTTATGCCTTCTTTTATTGTTAGACGCAAATAAAAGATGTGCAAAATGACAAATTTGATTTTTTGCAAAAAAAACCATTGACAAAACGGTTTTTTTCTGAAAGCGGAATTTTATTCCGATGCAGATGCGTTAAGGTATGTGTCCGCCAGATTGCCCTCGAGAAATTCATAGTATGCGGCGGCGGCTATCATTGCGGCGTTGTCGCCGCACAGAGAGAGCGGCGGGCAGACAAATTTTACCCCGCGGGAAGCGCATATATCCCCGATCTTCTTCCTCAGATGCGAATTTGCGGCGACTCCGCCAGCCATAACGAGCGTTTTCATGCCCGTTTTGTCAAGCGCCATGCCGATCTTCTTGCCTATCGCCTTTGTGACCGCCGCCGTATAGGAGGCGGCCATGTCCGCCTCGTTTATTTTTCCTCCGGTCATGGAAATCTTGTTTATTTCGTTCAGCGCCGCAGTTTTCAGTCCGCTGAAGGAAAAATCCAGATTATCCCCTATGATAGCGGGAGACGGCAAATCAAACGCCCGCGGATTTCCCTCATATGCGAGCTTGTCAAGCGCGGCACCTCCAGGATACGGCATTCCTATAACCCGTCCTACCTTGTCAAACGACTCTCCGACAGCGTCGTCTCGCGTCGAACCGATTTCCTCATACTCCGTGTAGGAGGACACGTTATATATGGATGTGTGTCCGCCTGAAACAACAAGGGCGAGGAAAGGAGGTCTCAGGCACGGGTCGGAAAGCAGTGCCGCAGATACGTGCCCGTGAACATGGTTTACGGCGACAAGCGGGATTCCGTTTGCATACGCAAGCGATTTTGCAAAATTCACGCCCACGAGCAGCGCGCCTATAAGCCCCGGAAACGCCGTAACGCCGACCGCACCTATATCGGAGAGCGTTACTCCCGCCGTCTCAAGCGCCTCGTATGTTATGCCGGATATTGCCTCAATATGCGCGCGGCTTGCAATTTCGGGCACTACCCCGCCGTAAAGCCGATGAACATCTATTTGCGATGCGACGATGTTCGAGCGGATAACACGCTTTTCCTCCGTCATTTCCACAACGGCCGCCGAGGTCTCGTCACAGGAACTTTCAATTCCAAGTATAAACATTTTTACCTCTGTCTTAAAGTTTTTTTGCCATGATAAGCGCGTCCTCTGTCGGCGTGCGATAGAAGTTTTTGCGTCTGCCGCATACGGAAAATCCGAGACCTTCATAGAGCGTCCTCGCTCCCGAATTTGACTCTCTGACTTCAAGAAACACGTTTTTTATTCCTGCCGAGCGCGCGGACGCAAGAAGCCAAGTGATGACGGACGTCGCAAGTCCCATGCGGCGGAAATCCGGATGCACAGCGACGTTTGTTATGTTTCCCTCGTCTGACGCACAGGTCATTCCGACATATGCTACGCACCTGCCGCTCTCATTATCAATAGCCGTGAAGCCGAGATAACCGTCCGTAAGAAACGCCCGAAGTCCGCTTTCGGTCCACGGATGCGCAAAGCACAGGCGCTCAAGCTCCGCAATGTCCGAAAGATGTTTTTCTTCAATTGCAAGGACGCTGTACCGCCGCTCCGAAGCAAGGATTTCTTTTTCCATGTACGTCAGTCCTTTTTGCCGAAAAACATACGCTCGATACACGCCTTTATTTTTTCAAGGCAGGCGGAATACTCGTCGATATCCCCGCCGAACGGGTCGGGAATGTCCTCGGGCATACATGTTATTTTCGACGCGAACTGCGGAAAACGTCCCATAAGCTCCATAGCATGAGCCGAGGATATACCGACAACGATGTCGGAAAACAGAAAGTCGCTGTCGTCCACAAGCCGAGCCTTGTGAGATACATAGTCATTTCCGGGAAGCGCACGCACGCCTGCGCGCTTCAGCGCTTCGACGGCGTTTTGCGAAATCGGCATTCCGGGCACTACGGAAAGTCCGGCGGAGCTTGCAATTATAGGTCGACGCATATAGATATCGGGCGGGCAGGCGGAGCATATCTCCGGAACTCTGCCCATATCCGTGAGCAGTGCCGCCGCCATAGGCGAACGGCAGGTGTTTCCGGTACATACAAAGCACACCTTAAGCGGCTCTGAGCCTGAGACCTTTTCTTCTTTTTCAGAAACCTTTTCAAGTACGTTATTCATCAAAAAACCTTCTCTCAATATCCGAGCACACCGCCGAGAGAATCATCGTTCTCAATCCACTCCGCGGTATCAACAACCCGAAAATCGTCTTCCGTGTCGCGGATTATAACGGTGGTGATACCGGCGTTTATTATCATTCGCTTGCACATCATGCAGCTGCTTGTCCCGCCGACAATCTTTCCCGTTCCCGGCTCGGTGCAGACTATGTAAAGCGTCGCCCCAAGCATTTGCTCGCGCGGCGCGGCTATTATCGCGTTTGCCTCAGCATGCACGGAACGGCAAAGCTCGTATCTTTCCCCTCTCGGTATTTTCAGCTCTTCGCGGTAGCAAGATCCGAGATCGTTGCAGTTTTTTCTCCCGCGAGGCGCGCCGTTGTATCCGGTCGACACGATGACATCATTCTTTACGATAATCGCGCCGAAACAGCGCCTGAGGCAAGTGCTTCTCTCAGAAACGGTCTGCGCGATGTCAAGGTAATAATTGTTTTTTGATACGCGTTCCATAAGACTCCTTTCGCCGCAAAAGCCCTTACGATGCGGCTTCGCTATCATTTCAGATATAAGAACTCAGTATAATTCTATCACAAACACCTGCGAAAATCAAGTACAGATAAAAAAATCGGAAATTTTCTTCATTTTCGCTTTGGCGATCGGCTCTTTCGTCACGACGGCGACGCTTCCCATGACTCCCGCGGCAATCGCGCAGACAAGGCAGAGAAACACGCCGAGATAAAGCATATTCACGGATTTCTGATTCATTTGATCTCTCCTCTGCGCGGCTGGAGAATGTTGACCGAAGACGGATGCCATCCGAACGGACGCTTGTAACACATTTTATCGATCAGCGGAACCAGCGCATTCATAATCACAATCGCAAAACTCATCCCCTCGGGGAACGACCCCCAGATACGGATCACGCATACAATGATGCCGATCCCGATGCCGAACACGACTCCGCCCAGATGCGTCACGGGAGAAGTCACCATATCCGTCGCCATGAAAAACGCGCCGATCATCACGCCGCCGGTCAGCAGATGGAACATCGGCCCCGGCGTCAGCCCGGGACTGGCAAGATTCACAATCCAGACGAATACCGTGATCGTCACGAAAATCGCCAGCGGAATATAACAATGAATCACGCGCAGTGCGATCAGGGCAATCCCGCCGATCAGGATCGCCAGCGCGGAAGTCTCGCCCAGGCTCCCGCCGACATTGCCGAGAAAGGCGTTCCAGAGGAAATCCCACGAATTGTAACGGGCAATCTCCGCCGCGTTTCCGGCAACGGCTTTCGCAGCCGCAAGAGGCGTCGCGGAGGCAACCGCATCCACTTTATCCGCCAGCCCCAGAATCGCGCCCGGCGCAGGATTCATCCACATCGTCATGGGAC
>JBJFAQ010000136.1:0-4127 GCA_051887995.1 Eubacteriales bacterium | reverse complement strand
AGTATTTCAAAAAACGAGTGCTCGCAGCCCTCAAGCCCGTCAGAGCCGAAGATGACGGCGGGACGCTTGCGGACGCGGTCTGCGCCTTTGAGCGACGTTATGCTTTGCTCGTTGTAATTCTTTTTGGTATCTTTGCCGTTTGCCATTTCAGGTACCTCTTTTGCTTTTTGTCTGCGTATTATGAAAGCACCTCGTCGGTGTGAAGTTTTACTCCCGCCTCGCGCAGTAAGCTCTGTATTTTGCCGACGTCGGCGCTGCGGAAATCGCATGTAACGGAGGCCGCAACTCCCGCCGCTTCTCCTGTGACGGCGCAGGTCGGAATAACCCTCGTAACGTCCCACATTGCGTCGGTTGTCGAGATACAGCGCCCTGCCGCGAGCAGATTGCGGATATTTACGCTTCTTATAGCGCCAAACGGCACTTCATAGACGGGGCCTGACTTTTTCCAGTTGCCGGTCATGCCTATGCTGTCCTCAAAGCGGCGCTTGTCATCGGATGTGTCAAGGTCAATGTCTCCGACAATGCGGCGCGTCATGCGTATCTGAGGAATTGTCGCTATCATACTGATTTCTGTGTCCTCATTTGTCTCGCGTTTCTTTTTGAAATCGCGCAGAGTGCTCGCATGTGAGAACTGCATCTGTTCGCTGAGCTCTTTTCCGTCAAGCCCGGCGAAGCGTCTGCTTATAAGCTTTTCAACCTTTTCTTTACTGCCTTTTTCGCTGTCCGGAATGTCTGCAAAGCCGAGCATGTTCAGCTTCTTTACGCCGCCCGAAAGAGAATAGTACCAACCGGCAAGGACATTGCCCTGGGAGAACTTTTCAGTTTTTGCGCCTGAAAAGGCGGCGATGTCGGCGTCGCCCGTGCAGTCTATAACGGACTTGACCTCGACTGCGCTTCTTCCGCTCTTGTTTTCGATAATAACGGATGTGATTGTGTCCTTGTCAACGGTTGTGCCGCAGATTTTTGAGCCGTAAAGAATACGTACGCCCGCGTCGAGCAGCAGCTTTTCGACTTCGAGCATGAAGATATTGGGATTATACTGAACCTCATAGCGCTGAGTGGCACGTTCCTCAACCGAATGAGGAGTTATCCACATGGTGGGCGTTCTGGATTCCGCTCCGTACTTATAGGAGAGTTTTAACAGTTCTTCTCCTATGCCGTAAATTACCTGATGTCCCTTGCCGTCGCAGAGGGGAAGATAAATCGTGACGATACCCAGCGTTGCAAGACCGCCGAGGGCAAATTCGTTTTCGATAAGGAGCGTGTCCTTCCCGTGTCTTGCCGCGGAAAGCGCGGCTGAGATGCCCGCAATTCCGCCTCCGGCAACGAGGACCTCACATTTGTCGGTTATGGGTGTCTTTTTATGTTCTTCAATATATTTCATGGCAATACCTCCATTCTATATGTAAAATTATACACTTTGTCCGCTAAAATGTCAATCCTTTCCTTTCTTTTCGTGAAAAAAGACCGTGCCGAAAATTGTTTTTTTACTTGAAAAAAGCAGACAGATGTGTTAAAATAATCGGGTTAACCGATATATGAATGCAAAGAGGTATTTTCTTATGAATAATCTCAGATTTGCCCCGTGCGTCGGCATCGTAAATAACTGCTATGAGATAATCGCCGTCATGTCATGTGAGGGCAGATGCTTTATCACCGTCGGCAGAGAACAGTACTATGAGGACAGTACCGGAATTTGCAGAATACATACTCCGGTTCACAAAATTCGGATTCCTCAAAAAGCGCTTGACCGCGAGAAAGAGTATACGGTTCATTTTGCGCCCTGTGCGGATAAAAAACGTTATTTTACCGTGCTCGGAGAAGAGGAGTGCGAGACTTTTTCATTCAGACCGATTGAAAAGAAGGAAAATATCAATATATATTATATTGCCGACATTCATTCCTGCTATGATGAGGCGGAAAAATGCTGTTCCTTTTTCGGGGATGACCTTGACTTGCTCATTGTGAACGGCGATTACGGCGAATCTGATGACAGAGAGGCAATAGAAGCGCTAAATTCATTCATTGCCCGTGTTACCGGAGGACATATTCCGGTGCTTGTCGGCAGGGGAAACCATGATACGCGCGGCTCATATTCGGAGCTTGTGCCCGAATACATACCGACCGATAACGGAAAGACATATTATTGCTTTTCGGTCGGAAATATAGAGGGCGTCGTGCTTGACAGCGGAGAGGACAAGGTTGATACGCACCCGGAATACGGAACTGTGAACTATTTCAGCCATTACCGTGCGAATGAGGCGAAGGCTCTTTCCGCTCTCGGGGCGCTTGACCGCAGTAATTACCGCTTTGCCGTGTGCCACATACCGTTCAACTTCCGCATGGAAAACGATATATTCAACATAGACGAGGAAACTTACACCGACTGGACGAAAAATCTCGAACGCATCGGAATTGAACTTATGCTCTGCGGTCATACGCACGAATATGCGCTTTTGCCGCCCGGCAATGAAAATTGCCGTATTCCGCATGAATATCCGGTGGTTATCGGCTCGGATAAGAAAGAAAAGCTCGGCGGAACGGCGCTTACGCTAAAAAAAGACAAATTTGTTTTCCGCTTCACCGACGCGGAACATAATATAAAAAAAGAATTCAATCTTCAGAGGATGTTTTAATGGAGTACTATCAGCTTTTCCTGCCCCTTGCCATTCTGCTTATATTGTCCAAGTTTTTTATGAAAGTATGCACGAAGATCGGGCTTCCCGCCGTTATCGGAATGCTTCTCACCGGAATACTCATGGGATTTATCAGGTATATTCCGGGGCAGGAGGTCCTGACGGACGTTACGGATATAGGTTTCGGCTTTCTTGCCAAAATAGGCGTTGTCCTTATCCTGTTTTCTTCAGGACTTGAGACGGACCTTGAAAAAATAAAGAAAATAGGCCTTCCGGCGTTTGTCATAACCTGCGCCGGGGTGCTTGTGCCGATGGGACTTGGCTTTGTTGTCTCCGTCCTTTGTCACGGGGGCTTCGGAAATCTGACGCATGATGTCATTCTGACAAGTCTTTTCTACGGTACAATACTTACCGCGACCTCAGTCAGCATCAGCGTCCAGACTTTGCGCGAGCTCGGAAAGCTCGACACAAAGGTGGGAACGACCATCGTGACCGCCGCCATCATAGACGATATTCTCGGAATCGTGGTGCTCTCATTCGTCCTCGCAATGAAGGGCGACGGCTCGGGAGAGACGGCATCGCCACTTATGATAGTCTTGCGCACACTGCTTTATTTTGTGGTGGTGGCTGTTATTACCTTCGTTTTCAGCAAGCTTTTCCGCAGGCTCGACAAAAAATTCCCGCATCACCGTCTTATTCCGATATCCGGTCTTGCACTCTGCTTTATTGTCGCTTACATGAGCGAGAGGTATTTCGGAATAGCGGACATCACGGGCGCTTATGTGGTCGGACTTATCCTCTCGACAAACTCAGACAAAAAGTATATTGACCGCAAGGCGGATATACTCGGATATATGATATTTGTGCCGGTCTTTTTCGGCAATATCGGTATTTCAACGAAATTTACCGGTATAAATACCGAAATGCTCCTTTTCGGACTTTTGTTCGTTGCCGCCGGAATGGTGGGCAAGGTGTTCGGATGCGGGCTTGCCGCAAAACTCTGCCGATACTCGGTACGGGATTCTCTTAAAGTCGGATTCGGTATGATGGCGCGCGCCGAGGTGGCTCTCGTAACGGCTCAGAAGGGAGTTGAGTACGGCGTAATCGACAGCTCGATAATGCCTTTTATTGTTCTTCTCATCGTTATAACGAGTTTTGCAACGCCTATTTTGCTCCAGAAGCTCTACCGCGGAGAAAAAACTTGCGAATGTAATTAAAAAATGACGAAAAGCTATTGCAATTCGCGAAAAAATGCGTTATAATGACAAAACAAACTAAATAACATCTGATCTTATCAAGAGTGGCGGAGGGACTGGCCCTGTGAAGCCCGGCAACCTACCTTTTCGGCAAGGTGCCAAATCCCGAGAGATGAGTAATGAGTATTGTTTCTTCCTCCCTCGGTGCGCCGAGGGAGTTTTCTTTATGTTTTGCGGAAATGATGGATCAGAGAAAAGAAAGGATTTATTTATGAAAAAAGTTTTTTTCACATCG
>JBJFAQ010000135.1:0-4180 GCA_051887995.1 Eubacteriales bacterium | reverse complement strand
ACATTTTCTCTGCGTATTCAAAGTCTGAAACAGTAAAAAAAGAAAGCTTTGCCACCGGAAGTGAAAAAACCAAAAGCGCCGCCTCGCACTTGCTTCCGGCAAATGATATCCAGAAATGCTCATAATCGGCGCTGACGCTGAAATCATGCCGAACTCCGGGAACCGTAAGAAAAGCCTGACCTCGGCTAAGGATGTTTCCGCAAAATTCACATTTGCCGGAAATGATTATATGAAGAATATATGTAGACCTTACTCTCGGTCCGATTTTTTTCTCGGCGGAAAGCTTTGTGTGACCGAATTCGGTAATATACAAATCCGGATTTTGCCCGCCGTATAAATGGTTATGTGTTGGCTTTTCGAGATACATAAAAACCTCCCGTCGCCGAGCGGCATATTTTGACTCAAAATAACATTCGGCTCAGTTTATTATATATCAATCATGTGTAATTGTCAAATAAAAATGCGTAATTGCACTATATACATACATACCGCCCGGTGCTATAATTGAAGAAAAAAGGAGGATGCCATTATGACATTTAATATAAAAGATTTCGGCGCCGTAGGAGACGGGCGCACTCTTAACACAGAGGCAATTCAAAGCGCCATCGACAAATGCACCGCATCCGGCGGCGGAAGCGTCATCGTTTCGGGCGGAACATACATGACGGGAACGATTGTTCTGAAAGATAATGTTGACCTTCACATAGAAGCCGACGGAAGACTGCTCGGCTCGCCCTCATGCGGCAGATATGAGGAGGGGGACGACCCGAATGCAAGGCGAGACCTTGTAGCCAAGGCAGCAGACTACGGTGATTACCCCGATTTCCCGAAAAAACACGTTTGCGTTGACAACCTGCCGCGTCACCGCGGCTCGGCTCTGATTTTTGCCGAGGAGCAAAGCAATATTTCAATCACAGGCAAGGGCGTCATAGACGCAAACGGCGAGTGCTTCATTGAAAAAGTGCCGGAGGGCGTCAATTACTGGATGCCTTACCGCCGCATTGACGCGCCGACACCCCCTCGCGTAGTATTTTTCACCGGTTGCCGCAATGTTGTCGTTGAGGACGTTACAATGACAAATCAGCCCGCCGGCTGGTCATACTGGATTCATGACTGCGACTATGTAAATTTCGACAGAGTAAGAATCCTTGCAAAAGTCGAATACCCTAACAACGACGGTATTCATATTAACTGCAGCCGTAACGTCACAGTCTCAAACTCCTTCATCAACTGCGGCGACGACGCCATTATTGTCCGCGCAAACAACCTGTCGCTCAAAGAAAACAAGGTCTGCGAGCGCGTCACGATAACAAACTGCAATCTCACGAGCCACAGCGGCGGAATCAGAATCGGCTGGGTAAACGACGGAGTTATAAGAAACTGCACTTTCTCCAATCTTGTCATGACCGACACCACAGTCGGCGTTTCAATTTCTTTTCCCAAAAAGAAATCTGCGCCGTCCGATTTCGGGCGCGAGGCAACGCTTGTTGAAAACCTCGTTTTCTCAAATATCGTCATGGACGGAACATACTCTTTCCCGATAAGAATGAAGATAGAAGAAGACCCGGAGCTGCACATAAACGCGATACGGAACATCTATTTCTCCAACATACACGCAAGAGGGCTTCGTCTGCCTTTCCTTGTCGGAAGAAAAGACAACCCGCTTGAAAACATCAAATTCAGCGACTGCACATTTGAAGTGCTCTCTCCCGAGAACGGCAACGACGGCAGAAGCCACGGCGCCGCTTATGGAAACGCTCCCGAAAGTCCGAAAATGGAAGTTGCGCACGTAAACAGACTGTCATTTAACAATACGGATTTCATAACACATTAAAGAAACGAATCCACCCGGTTAAGTCAAACGTCTTAACCGGGTGAATTTTTATAAATGAAAAAATATTTGAAGCCGTGTGATGGCAAAAAACAGCGGAACGCATCTTATGTCCGATGGCGCACGTTTTTATATACCGCCGGGCGGGAGCGTTCCGAGCTCTCCATGCGCCGTCGCATATTTGTGAGGAGTTACCCCGACATATTTCTTAAATGCGGCGATAAAATGCGAGTAATCGCAAAATCCGCTCTCATAACACGCTTCGGTAACGTTTGAGCCTGTTGAAAGCAACATTTTTGCATGGTTTATTTTCTTCAGCACCAGATATCTGTACGGGGTTATCCCGATACCGTCCCTGAACAAGCTTCCGAGACGCGATATACTTATATGGTTTGCAGCGGCAATTTCTCCGAGCGTGGATATTTCGGTAAAATGGCAGTTTATATAGTTCAAAATTTCTGAAAGACGCGAAGACAAGCTGACCGCAGAAAAAAACTCTTTTGCCTCAA
Organism: Eubacteriales bacterium; assembly: GCA_051887995.1. GTDB lineage: Bacteria > Bacillota > Clostridia > Oscillospirales > CAG-272 > SIG710. The sequence continues at coordinate 1,840 of JBJFAQ010000135.1, read as the reverse complement.
ACGCTCTGTTTACAAGGCATAGAATACGGACAACCAAGGTGCTTGCAAAGATTTCCGAATCTTTTCCTTTATTCTCTATTTCCGATGCAAGCTCGTAAAGATAAGCAAGAATTTCTTCTTTTCTGCGCGGGGAAACAGCGTTTTGCTCCCCATATGGGCGACTTATAAAACATTCAAGAAGTCCGGCATTCCGAAATGCGGTCTCTGCGCTTTTCGGAATACTGAACTGAAAGCCCTCATATACGCAGTCGGAAAGTATCCTGCCCATGTGAAGTTCTCCCGAACGGTATGTTCTTACATCCCCGCGTGACGGTCTGAACACGCTTTTATCCGTTATAATTTCATAGCTTCCCTGCACGCAAAACATCATCTCATAATGCGGGTGAAGGTGCGGGACATTTTCCCATGTATCACAGGAAACATGCTCTTTTGTATACACAAAACGTATCTCGGTTTTCTCTGCGCCCGGAAGAAAAACAGGAATAAAGCTTTCCATAAGACCGCCTCAGTTATTTTACAATGTTTTTATGTGTTTTTTTCATAGAAAAGATAAAAACATTATATTATAATTATCAAAAAAAGTCAAGGAGAACTGAAATATGAGCAATAATGCAAATTCCGCCCTGCAAAATCACCCGAATTATTCATGGATTGCCGAATATGACCGCTTTGCTCCGTATATTGAGGAAGAAATATCCTCAGGAATCCGGAAAAACCGCATGGGCACTTTCTCTCTGCGATTTACGGATGAAAACGGAAAGCCGATTGCACCTGACAGCGTAAGCGCCGTTCAGCTAACGCACGAATTCAAATTCGGCTCTACACTTTTCCTTGTCAATCAGTTCCCGGAAGAGGAAAAAAACCGTAAATTCCGCGACATGTACTGTCGTCTTTTCAATTACGGCGTCGTACCAATATATTGGGACGCTCTCGAACCCGGGGAGGGGCATTACCGCTATGAAAAGGATTCCGAACCTATATGGCGGCGTCCGCCGACTGACACGGCAGTAGAATTTGCACGTGAAAACGGAATACGCATGAAGGCGCACTGCCTCGCATACAACTCCTTTAATCCCGACTGGCTTTCAAAAAACAACCGTGAAATAAACATTTCCCTTGACAGGCGAATCCGCTCGCTCGGAGAAAGATATCCGTATGATTTCGAGGACATGGATGTCATAAACGAAATGATAAGCATATATAAAAACTGCTATCCCGGAAACGGAAGCCGAAATTTTCAAATCACCGATGAATACGACCATGAAAAGAGATGCTTTGACCGAGCAAAGCGCTGTTTTCCGGAGACAAAATTGTTCTGGAACGAAGGAATACACGAAACATTCGATATCTCTTACTACCGCGGAACACGCAGCAACTATTTTATGATGCTGAAAAACAGGCTTGCCGAGGGCTGTCAAATAGAGGGCATCGGCATGCAGTTTCACGCCTATATCGGACGCGGAGACAATGAGACGGCAAAAACAGTATACTTTAATCCGCTTCGCACAATGGATATATTTGACTGCTATGAAAAATTCGATCTGCCGATACAGCTTTCTGAGGTATCAATTCCGTCATGGTCAAATAATCCTGATGACGAGCACTTCCAAGCGGAAGTAGTCAGAAGAATGTACCGTCTCTGGTTTTCGAGGAAAAATGTTGAAGCCATAATATGGTGGAATCCTGTTGACGGCTGTGCACACAAAAACGAAAGCAGATTTTTTTCGGGAATCCTACGCCAAGACCTCTCCGAAAAGCCCGCATACAAAGAACTGCGCCGCCTGATTTTTGAGGAGTGGCATACAGAGGAACATTTTTCGGAAAAGAAAGAAAATTATAT
>JBJFAQ010000134.1:0-4181 GCA_051887995.1 Eubacteriales bacterium | reverse complement strand
GACATGAATCCCAAAATTCTTAAAATATGCGTCGGCGATATTGCCGAAATGAGAAAGCCGCATCCGTGCGGAGTGAAACTTTTCCGTGTCATGCGCGTCGGAAGCGATGTGCGGATTGTCTGCACGAGGTGCGGGCGCGACCTCACACTTGAGCGCGTCAAATTTGAAAAAGCCGTAAAAAAGCTTAATCATCCCGCTGAAGCCGAAACGCCGAAAGGAGAATAAAAAATTTTGGAAGACCAGAATACGTTGCCCGAAGCTGTGGAAATGCCTGAAGTGAACAGCGGCGAGACCGATGAAAAGCCGAAAAAAAGAGGCTTTGTATATAAGCTCGCCTCAAGACCGTGGTTCTATCTTACCCTTACATTTCTCATACCGGTCGTTATTATGTACCTTATATACGTTGCCATGGAAATACATCCGTTCGGCGACGGCTCGGTTCTCGTTCTTGACCTGAACGGGCAGTATGTTTATTTCTTTGAGGCGCTCAGAAACTGGGTGTACGGCGACACAAGCCTGCTCTATTCCTTTTCCCGCGCTCTCGGCGGCGAATTTATGGGCATTTACGCATACTATCTTGCAAGCCCGCTCTCATATATCGTCTGCCTCTTTCCGAAGGAGCGCATGCTTGAAGCGCTGCTCTGCCTGTTTCTGCTCAAAACCGGCGGCTGCGGGCTTTCTTTCGGATACTATCTTCACAAGACCTCGGAAAAGCTGAACCGCCCGTCTGTCATCTGTTTTTCCGTACTTTACGCACTCAGTGCCTACTGCATAGTACAGCAGCACAACACGATGTGGATAGACTGCGTAATGTATCTGCCGCTTGTCGCGCTCGGACTTGAATCGCTTATCAAGTATAAAAAATTCAAGATGTTCACCCTGTTCCTTGCGCTCACGGTGTTCAGCAATTTCTATATAGGCTACATGGTCTGTATCTTTGTCGCGGTATACTTCTTTTATTACTATTTCGCGCACCTTGACGAAAACAATCCGCTCGGTGAAAAGCATCATTTTCCACGCTCGCTTCTGCGCACCGTGCTTTATTCCGCGCTTGCCTGCGGAATGGCGATGGTGATTATCTACACCGCGTATTATTCGCTCTCTTTCGGAAAAAACGATTTTTCAAATCCGAATTTCGCGCCCGCGTCGCAATTTGACTTTCTTGACCTTATAAGCAAATTCTTCCCCGGCTCTTATGATACTGTAAGACCCGAGGGACTTCCGTTTGTTTACTGCGGCGTTCTGACGCTCTTTCTTGTTCCTGTATACTTCTTTTCCTCCAAATTTTCCGCAAGAGAAAAGATTCTGTCGGGCGTTCTGATCGCTTTTTTCGTGCTGAGCTTCTCTCTCACCACCGCTGATCTTGTCTGGCACGGCTTTCAGCGTCCGAACTGGCTCAATTACCGTTACAGCTTCATGCTGTGCTTTATACTGCTTAAGCTTGCGCACAGAGCCTTTGATGAGGTCGAAAAAGTAAGCGCAGGCTTCTTTGGGACTGTCGCGGCGGTTCTCACGGTGCTTCTGTTTCTTATCCAGAAGCTCGACTATGAAAACATGACCGACTTTGAAGGCATCTGGCTTTCACTGCTGTTTGTAGGTCTCACTCTCATACTTGTTTGCCTTCTGAGAAAACCGCATCTGAAAGAAAACGTCTCCCTGATAATGATAATTTTCATTTGCCTTGAAACTTTTTGCAGCGGTCTTTCCTCCTGCGTCAGCCTCGGAGACGATGTCATATATTCAAGGTACAGTCCTTATAACGATTTTCTTTCGGAATTTCGTGAGCTTGTCGATGAAGTCAAAGAAAACGATTCGTCCTTTTACCGCATGGAAAAGACCAAGCACCGCAAGACAAACGACAACATGGCGCTCGGTATCCGCGGACTTTCAAGCTCAACTTCCACGCTTAACGCGGAAACCATCAAATTCCTGAAGCAAATGGGATATGCGTCAAAATCCCACTGGTCAAAATACCTCGGCGGCACTCCCGCGACAGATTCTCTACTCGGAATCAAGTACATCATCGCAAAGGAAGACTTGTCGATGTATTATGAGGCGCTCTATCCGCATGAGGCGTACACCACGTATCTTAACCCGTATGCACTCTCGCTCGCTTTCGGCGTAAGCTCGGACGTAAACGAAATGGATATGTCAGACTGTGACAATCCCTTTGACCGTATAAACGAGCTTTATTCGGCTCTGCTCGGTGAAAAGACGCAAATATTCATACCCGTTCCCATCGTTGACACATCCATGACAAACCTAAACGAATCATATGTGGCGGCGCACTACAAGTATACTCCTGTTGATTCTTCCTCCGATGCGGTTCTTTACTACTATTTTGACGTTCCGCTCTCGGACACGGAGTATTTCTTCTATCTGCCGAGCAATTATCCGCGTGAGGTCAAGCTATCGGCGGACGGCGTTTCCTTCGGAACGTTTTACGGAAACGAAACAACGCGCATCGTCTCTGTCGGCACAGAATACACCGCAGGCGATACAATGCGCATCGCGCTTACAGTAAATCAGAAAGAAATATATGTGCAAACCGGCGCAAACTGCCTCTATTATATGGACATGGACGCGTTCCGCGAGGCAATATCAAAGCTCGCGGAAACTCAGTTTGATATTACGGACTATACCGAAAGAGACCTCTGCGGCACAATAAAAACGACCTCGGAAAACCAGACAATACTGACGACGGTTCCGTATGACGAGGGCTGGAGCGTATACCTCGACGGCGAAAAAATCGACTATTACAAAACTCTTGACGCTCTCATTGCCTTTGACATCTCAGAGGCGGGAGAGCATACGCTGGAGCTTAAATATATGCCGAAATGCTTTATCGTCGGCGCTCTCTGCTCGGTATTCTGTATTCTAATCTTCATTCTGCTGTGCTTTATGGACGTAAAAAAGAAAAAATCAGAGTCTGGACAGCCTTTGTCCTCCGGCGGGAATGAATCGGAAGATAAAGACGAATCAGAGACCGCAAAAGCATCGGAAAACAGCTCTCCGCCGGGCGGCGCTTTGCCGGAAGCAGGTAAATCGCCTATTCCAAATGAAGAAAATCCTGCGGAGAGCACGGAAAACACCGAGAAAAAGGAGGACTGATATATGTTTTACTACCTGAGCGGCAGTCTTACAGTGAAAGAATCAAATACAGCCGTCATAGATGCAGGAGGCGTCGGATACAAGCTTACAATAAGCGGAACGACATATGATTCGCTTCCCGCCCCGAGGTCAAATCGGTCTGATGCCCCGAATGTGCTCCTTTACACCTATCTTGCGGTGCGGGAGGATGACGTCGAGCTGTTCGGGTTTTACTCATCGGAAGAGCTTTCCGCTTTCAAAATGCTTATTTCCGTCTCCGGAGTAGGTCCTAAGGCCGCGATGGCGATACTCACATTGCTCTCGCCCGAAAAATTTGCTCTCGCCGTCTGCTCCGAGGACACAAAAACGCTCTCAAAGGCAAGCGGAATAGGTGCAAAAACCGCCGCGCGCATTGTTCTTGAGCTTAAGGATAAAATGGCAAAGGAAAATCCGCCTGCACTCACGGGTGAAAGAGAGGGACTCGTCTCAAATACCCCGTCAAACCGTCTCTCGGAGGCACAGGACGCACTTGTCGTGCTCGGATATTCAAGAAGCGAGGCAATTTCCGCCCTTAAATCAATAAACACAGACGGACTTGAGCTTGAGGAAATAATTCGTCTTTCCCTTAAAAAACTTATGAAATAACGGGAGATATCCATGTTTGATTCCGAAAATGAATTTGACTTTGAAAATCGTATCGTGACGGCGGAAGCATCGCCGGAGGACGGTGAAAACACAAGCGAAAACGCCCTTCGCCCAAAGGTCCTTTCAGATTACATCGGTCAGGAAAAAGTCAAGGAAAATCTCAAAATATATATAGAGGCGGCAAAGAAGCGTTCCGATCCGCTCGACCATGTTCTACTTTACGGTCCTCCCGGTCTTGGCAAGACCACTCTTTCCGCCATTATTGCAAACGAAATGGGCGTTAACCTTCGGGTTACAAGCGGTCCCGCAATCGAAAAGCAGGGCGACCTTGCCGCGCTTCTCACCAACCTCGGAGAGGGCGACGTGCTCTTTATTGACGAAATTCACCGCCTGTCGCGTAGCGTTGAGGAAATACTTTACCCCGCGATGGAGGACTTTGCCCTTGA
>JBJFAQ010000133.1:0-4182 GCA_051887995.1 Eubacteriales bacterium | reverse complement strand
GCCGTTTCCGAGCATTGAAAGAGACAATGCGGCGGCAATGCACGCCGAAATTACGCGTTTCTTTATCTTACTTAAAGTCATCCGCCTCTCCTTTCGGGAAATCGTCACGCCTGAAGGTTCTTGCGAAGTGAAATACAGCTTCCGATGATGCCGGTCAGTATACCTACCCCGACAAACGCAAGAATAACAAGTGCTCTTATGTCATTAAAAGGCATCAGCTCAATCATTTTAATGTCCGAAATCACCATTTTATTCATATTGAAGTAAACATACCATTCGACAATATACGCAATAACACTGGCGAAAAGACCGATTATCGTTCCTTCTATGACATACGGTATAACTATAAACCAGTCGGAGGCGCCTATATATTTCATGACGCGTATCTCCTCCATATGAGAGTTTACCGCGAGCTTTATCGTGTTTATGATAATAAACACACTTACGATGAACAGAACAACAAGAAACCAGATAAAGATAATTGAAATTCCGTTCTTGAAATTTTCAAGCGATGTCGCAAGGTCGAGACGGTTTTTGACCTTGCTTACTCCCTCGATTTGTCTCAGATTATAGTCGAGCGTCGTCACCTTTGAGTTGTCGCTGTACTTTACGCGAAAGCTGTCGGGCAACGGGTTGTCGCCGTTGTCCTTCATTTCGTCGAAAACGTCCTCAAAGCCGGCGTAATCCGCCTTCATTTCATCAAGCCCCTCGTCTTTAGGAATGAATATGACGTTCTCAACATTGTCAAGCGCCTTTATCTGCGCCTCTATCTCGCTCACGCGGTCGCTTTCAAGGTCGTAATCGACAAAAACGACTATCTCGTTAAGCGAAACGAGCTTATTCATATTGAGATTGATGTTCAAAACAAGCAGCGAGAAAACGCCGAGCACAACAAGGCAGCTTGCAAGCACGAGAATAGACGCAAGCGACATTACCCTGTCGCGCCAGAGGTTTTTGAACGCCTCTCCTATAAACATAAGCGGATTATAGCTTTTTTTCATCTTGGGAGGATTTTTCTGAGAATTTGTTTCCTGATTGTTCATTCAAACATTCCTCCCACTCTGTCAGACGTGAGCTTGCCGTGATCCAGACGTATAACACGCTGTTGGTATGTATTTACAAGATTTTCCGCGTGCGTTACCACAACGACGGTCTTGCCGAATTTCTGATTTATCCAAATGAGCAAATCCATAATCTCCGCCGCAAGCTGAGGGTCAATGTTTCCCGTCGGCTCGTCCGCAATGATTATATCCGGGCTGTTTGCAAGCGCTCTTGCAATGGCAACGCGCTGCTGCTCGCCTCCGGAAAGCTCTTCGGGAATGTTTTTTGCTTTATCAATAAGTCCCATTGACTTCAGTATGGCCGGGACGCGCCTTGCGATAAGCGCTTTCGGTGTTCCGACCACCTGCATGGCAAACGCGACGTTTTCGTAGACCGTTTTTTTCGGGAACAGCTTAAAATCCTGGAACACGACGCCAAGACGCCTTCTGTACTGCGCCACCTTGTATTTCGGCAGCTTTGTAAGGTTATATTGTCCGACAACAATGGAACCGGACGAGGGCGTCATCTCGCGCAGCAGGAGCTTTGTCATCGTCGTCTTTCCGGCGCCCGAGTGACCGACGATAAAAACAAATTCGCCGTCTTCTATTTTGAAGCTGACGTCTTCAAGCGCGACATGATTGTTTCTTTTATATATACTGCTTACATTTTTGAACTCGATCATTGTATGCCGTCTTCTTCCTTTCTCATAGCAAAATGCGCGCAAAAGGGGAACGCCCTATGCGATTCTCTATGGCAGAGCCATACGAACGCCCGGTTGCGTTCCGCCTTTTTGAAATATTCATACAGTCACTGCCATATTAAGATAAAAATTCCGCATCAAAGCCCGCCGTAGCACTGCGGCACGTGCGGGGGAGCGCCTCACGCTCTCTGATGCTGCCCTTTTCTGCTTTTACAGTTTTGCAGGCTTTGAGCTGAGGTATTTTTTAACCATCAGCGCGACCTTAAATGTAATTGCATGCTCAAACTCGCGCAGGTCAAGTCCGGTCAGCTTACGTATTTTTTCCAAACGGTAAACCAGTGTATTTCTGTGAACAAACAGCTTTCTTGAGGTTTCCGAAACGTTGAGGTTGTTTTCAAAGAACGCCTGTATTGTTTGCAGTGTTTCCCTGTCAAGCGACTCGAAGCCGCCTTTCTTGAAAACCTCCTGCAAAAACATCTCGCAGAGCGTAGTCGGGAGCTGATATATAAGGCGTCCGATTCCGAGATTTTCATAGCTGACGATATTCTTCTCGGTCTCAAACACTTTTCCGACCTCGAGCGCCACCTGCGCTTCCTTATATGCCTTTGCGAGGTCTTTTATGTTGTCGACCATCGTTGAGATGCCGATTGATACTTTTGTATAGAACTCGGTCGAGAGCGTGTCCGCAATGTTGGTTGCAATCTTTTCGATTTCCTTTGCGTCTGTTCCCGGCTTCATGTCCTTTACAAGCACGATATCGTGTTCTCCGACGCTTATAACATAGTCCTTTGTCTTGTCGGGGAACATATTCTGGAGCATTTCGAACGGCATGATATCAGTCTTTCCGTCAAATTTAATGAGGAACACGATTCTGCTCTCGTCCGTATTGAAATGCAGTTCCTTGCTCTTGATGTAAATATCGCTCGGAAGGATATTATCAAGAATGATATTTTTGATGAAAGAACCCTTGTCATATTTCTCATCGTACAGATTTTTGATGTTGCTGAGAGAAATTGCAAGAATACGCGAAGTTTTATCCGCCATCTTGTCCTCGCCCTCGACAAAAACAAAGTATTCCGCCTTTGCGCCGCCGGAAATCGGACGGTAGGTATATCCGCCGACAGAGACGGAATCCGAGGAATAAAGCATCTCCTCACGAACACCCTGCATAACTTCTCCGATTTTAACAAGCTCGGAGCAGGCGATAATTACATTGTTTTCATCAATCACACCGATTACACGCTCGATTGCATCCTTCATCTGATGAATTACGCTTTGAAATAATCTGTTCGACATAAAATTCCCTCTCAAATTTAATCAAGATTTTAATTTGTCAAAGTCTGATGCCTGTATATGAAAACCGTTTGCAAAACCGCGGTTCGTCTCTCACATCATCTGCACGGTACTTATAACCGTGATAACGAGGTAATACCCGAAGAGCACAACGGAAGAGTAGAAAAATGCGGTCGGCAGCATAAAGCTTATTACGGTGCCGGCTATCATAAGACCTACCGAAATGCAGAAAGGGTAAATGCGGAAGCTACTGTCGGCAAGAAGATATCTGTTCTTTCCGAGCTTAAATTCAACCGTGCGCTTTTTGCCGCAAATCAGAATAACCATGTATCCGACGCAAAGAATTACAACAAGCGCCGAAAGAATGATGTGTTCCGCTCTTGAAGCAGAGCTCATAGCCGCAAGCAAAAACGCTCCGAGCGCGGTGAAAAGAGAAAACGCAAAAAATTCACGCTTGTACAAATAATAGATGAAATACAGCGCGGCGGAAACAACGACATATGCTATCAGCTTTTTCTCGTTTATACGGTTAAACAAGCCGAAAATCGAAGCGACCCATATCATCACTGCCGTGAGGAAACCGCTTGAGAGCACTCTGCGCTGTTCGTCTGCCCCTCGCACCCGCTGAACGACAAAATAAACAAGTGCAAGCACGGAAAGTCCCGCAAATACCATTGCCGTTATCGGTGCGGTGTTCAGTGTAAAATTATTGTATTTTTCAACGGTATTCGTAAAATATGTAAGGCTGAAAATCACCGCAATCAGCGCCGCAAGCACAATGAGCATACGATAATACAGCACCTCGCTGCGTTTCACCTTGTTGATTTTTTTATTCTTCGCCATAACCATAATACCCCATATCCTTACAATTCAAATTCGTACACAAGACAGCCGAGAACAAATCCGGCGACCGTCTCCGTACGCAGTATTCTGCGTCCGAGACCTGTCATGAGCATGCCGCTCCGAGCAGCACACGCCGCCTCGTCCTCCGAAAAGCCGCCCTCCGCTCCTATCATGACGGAAATTTCGGGACATTTGTTTCCCATAAAGATACTTTTTATTTTTTCGAGCTGTGTTTTAAGACCAAGAGTACCCCCGCCCTCATAGCAAAAGAGCGGAATATCCGCTTTTGCGGCGAGCATGAGTGC
>JBJFAQ010000132.1:0-4194 GCA_051887995.1 Eubacteriales bacterium | reverse complement strand
GAGCAGGCATATGTAAAGGACGACAGCATGACAGTCGGCGCGTATACAAAGGCACCCGCAAAGGAACTCGACGGCGATATCAAAATCGTTTCTTTCGAGCTTTTCGAGAAGGGCGAGGGCATTGAAAAGAAAGAAGAAAACTACGCAGAGGAAATTGCTAAGCTCGCAGGCACAAAGTAATTAAGCAGATTTTACAATTTTGCCGCAGAATATTTTCTGCTTACCTTAAAGCATATAAAGATCTAATATAATAGAACGAAAAAAGGGACTGCCGCACTATTTTCAGTATGGCAGTCCCTTGATTGTTTATATACTGTTTACTTTTATACTGTACAATATAAAAAACAAATGCATTTATGAGAAGGGACTCTGATTTTGCATGATAGAAAAAATAATTGTTTGTTTAATTGCCGGTGCCGGAGCCGGATTCGGAACAGGACTTGCGGGGCTTTCCGCGGCGGCTGTAATTGCGCCGATGCTGATTACGTTTCTTCATGTGAACGCATATGAGGCAGTCGGCATTGCATTGGCATCTGACGTGCTGGCTTCGGCGGCGTCGGCGTATACATATAAAAAGAATAAAAACCTTGATATAAAAAACGGACTGATTATGCTTTTTTCGGTTTTGCTTTTTACCATGGTGGGAAGCTATGCCGCGTCGTTTCTTCCGCAGGCAACAATGGGTGGATTTTCTATGTTCATGACACTGTTTGCAGGCTTGAAATTTATTGTAAGACCTGTTATGTCAGCAAAGGAAAGCAATCGGAACAGAAGCAAAAGGAAAGCCGCTTTTCAATCGGTTGTCTGCGGCATGGCTGTGGGGCTTATATGCGGTTTTGTCGGCGCGGGAGGCGGAATGATGATGCTTTTGGTTCTGGTCAGCGTGCTTGGATATGAGTTAAAAACCGCTGTGGGAACAAGCGTGTTTATTATGACATTTACCGCACTTACAGGCGCTGTTTCTCATTTTGCCATCGGCGGCGGAGTAACGGATTACTCTATCCTTATAATGTGCATTATATTTACCTTGATCGGTGCTATGTTAACCGCCAAATTCGCAAATAAAACATCGCCGAAGATTATGAACCGTACACTCGGAATCGGTCTTGCCGTAATGAGCGTCGCAATGATTATCGTTAACTATATCTAAGCGGAGGAAAAATGATGAATATTACCGAAGCAATGGCGGTGCGTCACAGTGTTCGTCGGTATCAGAAGAAGCCTTTAGAGGCAGAAGTGATTTCTGCGATGCAGTCGGAGATTTCCGCTTGCAATCGGGAAAGCGGTCTGCATATCCAGCTTGTTACAAATGAGCCGAAAGCCTTTGACTGCTTCATGGCACATTACGGAAATTTCAGCGGAGTTACAAACTATATCGCAATGATAGGCGAAAATGACTCCGAGCTTGATGAAAAATGCGGTTATTACGGGGAACGATTGGTCCTGAAAGCACAGCAGCTTGGACTTAATACTTGCTGGGTTGCTATGTCTTACAGCAAAATAAAAACTGCGTTTGATATTCATAAAGGAGAAAAGCTCTGTCTTGTCATCGCACTTGGATACGGCGAAACGCAGGGAGTTTCTCACAAATCCAAACAGATTTCTGAGGTGACAAAGACAGAAGGTGAGATGCCGGACTGGTTCAAAAACGGTGTTGAAGCCGCGCTGTTTGCACCTACTGCCATGAATCAGCAAAAATTCCTGTTTACGCTTAGCGGAAACAAGGTATCTGTCAAATCCGGCATGGGATTTTACACAAAAGTTGACCTTGGAATTGTCAAATACCATTTTGAAGCCGGGGCGGGAAAAGAAAACTTTGAATGGACATAAGACAAATCATTTTGCATGAAAAAAGCTCTGCGGCTTTAGCCGAGTGCCCGTAAAACAGCGAATCCTCCGTATGGTTTAGAGCATACGGAGGATATTTTTTGCCTGATTTTAAAACCGGTCGCCTGCTGACTGTTACGCACCGATGAGGGTGCATAGAAATGCGCTCTTTTAAGTCCATAAAAGGGTTATTTTCTGCTGAGTTCCATGTAAACAGATGTCATGCCGTCTTCATCCTTCAAGTAATCGGGCATGGGCTTGCGCACAAAACCAAGTCTTTCATATAATGCAATTGCCTTGAGATTATTGGGATTTGGGTCTACCCAAACTTTTTCCGCCCCGTTTTTAAATGCTTCCTCGATTGCATAGGAAAGCGCCTTTGTTGCGATTCCTTTGCCTCGAGCGAATTTGAACAGCTTAATATCAAGCGCTGCACAGCCGTTATGCTCGCTGTCAATCTTATAGAATGTTTCGCCGCAATATATTGAACTATCAAAAATAGAGTAATGATTTGCAATCGGCCTTGAAGAGGAAATCCAGTCAAACCAATCGCTCATCTCTTCATCGGTTTTGTGTAATCCGTTCGGAAATCCGACAAAATTCATGACATCGCCGTCTGCCCATAATGCTTTCACATCAGCAAGGTCGCCTTTACTTGTTTCTTTTATTGTAATCATAAAAATCAGGTGTTCCTTTTATGTGTTTGAAAATTTCAAAATATTGCATTGCTTTACGCCTGCTCTTGTCATACGCGCAGGCTTTTTTATTGAAGAAATTCAGGCAGAAATTCGTCTTCTATCGGGCCTGTTACATATGAGTAAAGCTTTCCAAGCGTAAACGCTCCGTTTTTCTGCGCTCCGTGAGCCTTTGCAAGTTCTTCGGTGTAATCCTCGAGCTTATATATTTTCAGAGAATCCCGCGTCATGCTGTAATGGCACATTATCGGAATAAGGATAGGATTTTCAACCGATGTATTTCCGTCCTTGTCTTTTACAAGGTCAAAAGTCAGAATACCGCCTACCATGTAGTAGTCATAAAGCATGGTGGAAAGAAGATTTCCGAGCGAGTATATGCAGAGGGTTCTGTGACCGCCTGTGCCGTCTATCCATTCGAGAGGCTGGAGCGTATGCGAATGTGAACCGAGAATAACATCAACACCGAGATTTGCCAGAATAGAGGCGTATTTTTCCTGCTCCGTGTTCGGAGAAAATGCATTTTCATCTCCCCAGTGCATGGCAACAATAATAAAATCGGCTCCGCCGTCTTTCGCGAGCTGTACCTGACGCCGCATATCGGCTTCGTTTGCGTACGGAATAATAAGGTCGCTTCCCGAAGATAAGGAGTTGACATGACTGTAATTTATGAAAGTAGTATAGGAGAGAAGGGCAACCTTGATGCCGTTTTTTTGAATGAATCTGACGGCGTCGTAATCCTCTTTCGTATATCCCCCGATGACGGTCAAACCTTTTTCCGCACTTTTTCCATTCCAGTACTTAATCGAATTTTCAAGTCCGCCCTCGCCCATATCAAGCATATGGTTGTTCGCAATATTTATAATGTCAAATCCCACCTCGGCAAGGTCGTTTCCGACCTCCTCGGGAGCGTTGAAGTCGGGATATCCGCTTATACCGTAGCTTTTTCCCGCAACGGGAGTTTCATGGTTTACATATGAAAAGTCGGCGGACGAAATGATGTCGGCAATGCCCGCATACATATCCGCAAATCTGTATTCGGTTTTTTTACCCGTGTCCGAGGCATATACAGAGGCGACGGCGGCAGCATCGGTAAATACCGCCTCGTGTATGATATTGTCGCCTGCCGCGGCAAAACTAATACGAGATTCTTCTGTATAATCATCCTCTGAGAGCGGAGTATCAAGAACAAGAGGCTCATTTTTTGTGATTTTTTCATTTGCCTTGGCATGATTTTCGCTTTTTCCGCATCCGAAAACAAGTAAAACCATAAGAAGCGGCAAAAGAAGATACAGTTTTTTCATTTTTGAATTCCTTTCCTGCTTGTAAATACAGTATAGCACAAAAAAATACCCAAGGCAACAATTTACATGAAATTTTATTTTGCTTCCTCATTGTGACATTTTTTTTGCGTCGCACATGATACAATAGCAAAAAAAGAAGGAAGTGAAAGAATGGAAAAGGACTTGTTTATATCCGATTTTGACGAGGAAAAGCGTACGGTAACGATAAGGCTGTGCGGAGAAATAGACCATCACAGCGCAGTTGCCATAAGGCGGGAGGCAGACTCGATGCTCTGCACGATGCGCCCGAAAAAGCTCATTATCGACCTCTCGGGTGTGGAATTTATGGACAGCTCCGGTCTCGGGCTTATAATGGGGCGATATACCGTCAT
>JBJFAQ010000131.1:0-4216 GCA_051887995.1 Eubacteriales bacterium | reverse complement strand
GAAACCAGAAAATCCCTGTTCTGGCTGTATAGGTCATACTCCTCGAACTTTGCCATTTTGAAGCAGGAATAGCCGTGCTTTATATACATGTCCCGGAGCTTAAAGACAACCTCTTCCTCGCTTTTGAGGATTCTCTTGTCAATATTCATTATGATTTCTTCTCCTCTCCGGCAAAACAGGTTCTCTCAAGCGCCGTTTTGTATCCGCCGCTCCCGTAGAGAAGGCATCGGCTCACTCTGCCGATTGTAGCCGAGGAAACTCCGGTCTGCTCGCTTATCGCCTGATAGCTTTTTTTCTCCGCAAGCAGTCTCGCAACCTCCAGACGCTGGGAAATGTCAATTATTTCCTTGATAGTGCATGCGTCCTCAAAAAATGCATAACATTCTTCAATATTCTCAAGTGACAGTATCGCTTTAAACAATCGGTCGGTCATTTCATTACGGTAAGTCAATGATTTTACTCCTTTATCGCTTCATTACTTTAGTATACTAACACACAAAAAGAATTTTGTCAAGTATAATTGCATTTTTTCGGCATAAATCTTCAAAAAAATCGCTTTGCCGCGCCGCAAAAACATAAAAAAACGCAAAACACTTGACAAGAAAAAAAATGAGTGATAAAATGTAGTAAAGTGGCTGTGAAGGAAAGAGTAATCTTCTTCGGGCTTTCAGAGAGAAAAGCGTTTGCTGAGAGCTTTTTATGTTCCGGGAGGATGAAAACCGCTCCTGAGCCGCGGTGCGCAAACGGCTTTTCGCATTATGAAAGGCAAAAGCACCGCCGTATCTCCGCGTTAAGGACAGAATGAAGAAAAAAACAAGGTGGAACCGTGCTCTGCGCACCCTTGAGAACACTCTGCGAGTGTACTCCGGGTGCTTTTTGTTTGTAAAAAATTTCAGTAAATAAAAGGAGAAATCAAAATGAAAGTCATTTATAACGACGGTCATGTTGCCGAGTGCGCAAAGGAAGATGAACTGCACATATTGCGTCATACTGCCGCGCACATCATGGCACAGGCGATAGCGCGCCTTTATCCGGATGCGGATTTTGCCTACGGTCCGGCAAATGAAAAAGGATTTTACTATGATGTGGACCTTGGCGACACAAAGCTCACCGAGGAGGACCTTTCCAGAATCGAGCAGGAAATGCGGAAGATTGTCAAGGAAAACCTGCCGATCAAACCGTTTGTCCTCCCCCGAAACGAGGCGATAGCACTCATGCAGGAGCGCGGCGAAAAATACAAGGTCGAGCACATCGGAGACCTTGATGAGAACGCTCAGATCAGCTTCTATCAGCAGGGAGAATATATTGACATGTGCGTAGGTCCGCACCTCTGCTATACAAAAGCGCTCAAGGCGTTCAAAATCATGGGACAGTCCGGCGCATACTGGAAAAACGATAAAAACAACAAAATGCTCACCCGCATAAAGGGAATCGCGTTCCCTTCTCAGGCAGAGCTTGACGACTATCTGAAGCTGCTTGAAGAAGCCGAGAAGCGTGATCACCGCCGCATCGGCAAGGAAATGGACCTCTTCATGCTATGCGATGAAGCCCCCGGCTTCCCGTTCTTCCTCCCGAAAGGAATGGCGCTGAAAAACGCCCTCATCGACTACTGGCGCGAAATACACACACGCGAAAACTATGTTGAGGTTTCAACTCCTCTTATAATGAACCGCCACCTCTGGGAGACCAGCGGACATTGGGATCATTACAAGGACAATATGTACTCCACCGTAATTGATGACGAGACCTACTGCGTAAAGCCCATGAACTGCCCGGGAGGTGTCATGGTATACCGAAGCCAGCTTCACAGTTACAGAGACCTGCCTCTTAGAATTGGAGAGCTTGGTCTTGTTCACCGCCACGAGCTGAAGGGAGCACTGCACGGTCTGTTCCGCGTCCGCTGCTTTACTCAGGACGATGCCCATATCTTCATGCGCCGCGACCAGATTACGGATGAAATCGTCGGTGTCGTACACCTTATAAACGAAGTATACAGCAAATTCGGCTTCAAGTATTTCGTTGAGCTTTCCACCCGTCCCGAAAACAGCATGGGAAGCGACGAGGATTGGGAGGCAGCAACAAACGGTCTCAAGACAGCGCTTGAAAAGCTTGGGCTTCCGTATATCATAAATGAGGGCGACGGCGCCTTCTACGGACCGAAAATCGACTTCCACCTCGAGGATTCTCTCGGAAGAACATGGCAGTGCGGCACGATTCAGCTCGACTTCCAGATGCCTCTCAATTTCGGTCTTGAATATACCGATGAAAAGGGCGAGAAACAGCGTCCGATCATGATTCACCGTGTATGCTTCGGTTCAATCGAGCGCTTTATCGGCGTTCTCACAGAGCATTATGCCGGAAAATTCCCGGTATGGCTCGCGCCCACGCAGGCAAAGGTACTGCTCGTTTCCGAAAAATGTGCAGAATACGGGCATAAAGTCTACGAGGCTCTCCGCAATGCAAAGGTAAGAGTCGAGCTTGACGACAGAAACGAAAAAATCGGATATATGATTCGTGAGGCACAGGTAATCGACCGCGTTCCCTACATGGTCATCGTAGGTCAAAAGGAAGCGGAGGAAGGCAACATTTCCGTTCGTCATCGCGACACGGGAGAGACAGTCACACTGCCGCTTGAAAAATTTATCGAAAAAATCACGGAAGAGATAAAAAATCGCGTCTGAATAAGACAGACAAAAAGCCGCCGGCAAAAATTTGCCGGCGGCTTTTTTATTCTTCTGTTATTTCCGCGTCCGAATCGGCCTTTCCGTCCGAAACAATAAGCAAAAATTCCCCTACGCCGATTTTCATATCTATCTTCGTATAAATTTCTCCGCATCTTTCGGTATATTCGCATTTCATGCGGCGGATTTTTCCGCTCTGCGGATTCCAGCTTTCGGGGCAAAGCTTTCCGCGCAGGTACGCCTTCCCCTCATACGCCATGTCGGTTGCATTGCTGAAAAAATACACGTCGCAGTCGCCGTTTTTCTTATGTATATGGCTGAACATGCCTCCTCCGCGTATGCGGGAAGCAAGGCCGAGCATTTTGTACTCCGGATAGTTGTTGTTGAGCGCCCCGGTACATTCAAGCCTCGGCATATCTTCAAGGAAAATATCATAAGGGACGTCAAACGCGCACACTGCGTCATAAAGACGCGCACTCGGCACAAAGAACGTGCGGTCTGAGCCTGTCGTCGTCGAATACAGGAAATAGGCTTCGCCTCCGGCGTCGTTTTTGTTGTAAATATGGTCGCAGGTGATGTTTTCATCGGCAGCACCGTCGCCGAAAATATGCTTTGTGAGCTCGGCAATTTCGGAGTTTCTGTCACCGTTCTCCCTCTCGGACGCTCCGAAGGCAAGCCGCGGCAAAACTCCGGTCGCAAGTATTTTTCCTCCGCCGTCAAAAAACTCGGCAGCCATTCTGAGATTGTCAAGGCTTATAAGCTCCGTCGAAGGAATAACAAGCACGCGGAAGCCGCCCACGCTCTCTCTGGGAAGCGCCAGCCTGCCGTTTTCCGCTCTGCACTTTTTCATAAGAGACGGATGAATAACCGAAAGGTCGTGTCCGGAATATGCCGTGATGCTGTTGATAACGGTCATATAATCGGTAGTATCCGGGGTGTCGGGATATTCGTATTGTCCCTCTTCGGTCGGCACATCGTAAAGACAAGCCTCACCGTGAAGCTGATAAATCGGATACAAAAGCGCAAAATCCGCGACCTTTTCGCCGCCGCAAAGAACGCTTTGAAGCCTTCCGACAATATCCGCGTATTTGCTCTCTTCACTTTTTTCAATAAACAGTGTCAGACTGTTTTTTTCCTCTTTCGGCGGGAAATTCTCCGGGATGTGCGCCATAAACAGATTTACGCCTCTGGAAAGCGCCGTCATCGTCTCGCGGCGAATAATGTCGCGCGTCAGATTCTCATATCCGCGGAAGATATCGCAGGCGACCGTGCCGCCACCCGACAAAAGCGATGCACCGGCGGAAATAAGCACGGAATTTATCCCGTAAAGATAGGCTTTTTCAAGGACCGCACACGGAATCTCCGACTGCACAAGCATCGCGTCGCCCACAGTCAGCGAGCAGGCGCTCACCTTTGGCTCAGATAGCGAGCCGAGAGGGAGCATGCCGTATTTTGCCGAAATATCCGAAACCGCCTTCATAAAACCGTCGTGCAAAAGCTTTGCGCGGCAGTCCATAAGAGCAGCGGTAATGTCC
>JBJFAQ010000130.1:0-4250 GCA_051887995.1 Eubacteriales bacterium | reverse complement strand
TTATCCGAGAAGTTCTCTGTAGATTTCAAAGTCCGAATCCCTGAAAACATTGAATATCACCTCTGTTTTGCTGTTTGTCTGTTTTTTATAGTCTTTTACGGTTTTAACTGCGATTTCGGCGGCTCTTTTGCTCGGAAAATGGAATTCGCCCGTGGAGATACAGCAAAATGCGACACTTTTTACGTCATTTTGCTCGGCAAGCTCCAGACACGAGCGATAGCAGGATGCAAGCTGCGCTTCGTCTTTTTTTGTGATTTTGCCGTCTGTAATAGGTCCTACTGTGTGCAACACATATTTGCATGGAAGATTATAGGCTTTTGTAATTTTGGCTTTGCCCGCAGGTTCTTCATGACCTTGCTTTTCCATAATATTCGCACATTCCAAACGAAGCTCTATACCCGCATAGGTATGAATGGCGTTATCAATACAGCCGTGACAGGGGCAGAAGCAACCGAGCAGTCCTGAATTTGCGGCATTGACAATCGCATCACAGCGAAGGGTGGTAATATCGCCTTGCCATAAGTAAATATCCTGTGCCATGGGAGAAAGCGACGACAGGTCGGTAAGCCCTATTGCCGCGATTTCTTCTTTCAGATATTCGTCCTGCACTTTAAGAAAATCCGCAGAAGCGGCTCTCGGCGGACGGATATTCATAAGAGAGCGAAGCAGTCTCTTTTGCTCGGACTCAGTTTTCGGAACTTGAATTTCTCTATACTGCGAGTTTTCCGATAGCAGCTGACAAATCAAATAGCTTCTTCTCTCTGTTTGCGTCATTTTTGTTTCCTCTTTTCTTCCATTAAAACAGGGCTGCAAACAATGACAGCCCTGTTTTAAATCTTATTCGGCTACTACACTTATACGTTTTTGAATATTTCTGCCGTTTGTGGCTTCGTCAATCATTGCAATGGCATAATCCGCATAGCTGATGACGCTCTCACCTTTGGAATTTAGAGTTAATTCCTCGCCGCCGAGAATATATTTTCCGGTACGCTCGCCGTCTGCTCTGAAATCGCCCGCAGGGCTTATAAATGTCCACTTTACATCATCCCTTTTGCGAAGCTCGGAAAGCGCTTTCCCTTGAGCCTTTGCAAGAGGCAAAAACTGCGGCGGAAAATCGGCTCCGTCAGATACAACAGCGGTGTGTTCCGGATTTACATACAGGCTTCCTGCACCGCCGACAACGAGCAGACGGGTATCAGTTTCGGAAAGAATGTCACACAGATGTTTCAAAGAAGTGCTATGCTGAGGAAGAAGGTCTTCCGTCCAAGCGCCAAAGGCGTCAATGACAACGTCAAAGCCTTTTAAATCATCGGATGTCAAATCAAACAAATCTTTTTTCAGCACCTTCTGCGCTGCGCTCTGATTTTCCTCACGCACTACGGCGGTCACATCAAGACCTCTGTTTACTGCTTCACTGACAATAAGCTTGCCTGCTCTTCCGTTTGCACAAATTACTGCGATTTTCATTTTAAGTTCCTCCTTGATTTCGGTTTGTTCATCACCGAAAATTTTTTTAAAATACCCATTCGGGATTTTCCCTTATTGGTTATGCCCGGAGCGTCGGAGCGGCCGTCTCCTCATCTCCTTGACTACATTATACGGGTAATAGTTCCCATTGTAAAGTAAGCACAATATTGTGGCGTAGTTACCGTAAGGAAACTAATGGGCAGTTACCAAGAGGAAACAAATGTGTGATTTCGGGCTTTTTAGGTGATTATAGGGACAGGAAATTTTTTCGGGATTTTTATTTTTCCTTGATTTCAAGCAGAATTATTGACCGAAAGCGCGCTGTATGGTATAATAATATAAACTATAAAACAGAGGTTACGGCTATGAGTGAACAGAAAACGGTGAAAGAACTCCCCGCTTGTCCTGTGGAGACGACGCTGACTTTAATCGGAGACAAGTGGAAGGTGCTGATACTGCGTGACTTAATGCCCGGAACAAAGCGTTTCGGAGAACTGAAAAAATCTATCGGCAGCGTATCGCAGAAAGTGCTGACCGCACAGCTTCGTGACATGGAGGAAAGCGGACTCGTTAATCGGAAAGTATATGCGGAAGTGCCGCCGAGAGTTGAATATTCTCTTACTGAATTAGGTCAGAGCCTCAAACCGATACTTGACGCGATGTATAATTGGGGAGAGGACTACAAGGCATCAAAAAAATAAATTCATAACCGTAGATTTTAACGGAGGTTATGAATGTATCGATGCATATATAATATAACGGCAGCTCAAAAAACAATTCGGTTTTTTTGAGCTGCCGCTTGGTTTTGAAATGCACGCGTTTAAAGCCGGCTTACGGTGTTTTTAATCTGTTTTCTTATAAAGAGTTATTTTAAGGAATGACTGCAAACTGCACAAAGCAGTAGACTGCATACACTGCGAGCAGTATGATTCCCTGAAAGCGGGATAGTTTGCCGCGGATAAGCGCCGGGAGCGTCATGAAAGCCATGGCAAAAATCATTACGGGTATATCCAGTACAAGCGAAGCGTTATAGCCTCCGATTGTGGCTTCAACCGGGATATCAAACGGCTTCAGAGTTATGGAAAGACCGCTTACAAGTACGATATTAAAAAGATTTGCGCCGATGATGTTTCCGAGTGAAAGGGCGCTGTGCCCTTTGGCGAGCGCGGTAATCGCCGTGACAAGCTCCGGCAGAGATGTTCCGAGAGCCACAAAGGTCAGCGCGATTACAGACTGCGGCACGCCGAGATTTTCGGCAATTATTGTTCCGTTGTCAACAAGCAGCTTGGCGCCGATGGCAATAAGCGCCGCTCCGACAACAAGACCGAGTATATAACGGACAAGTAATTTTTTGCTGTCGGTTTCAATTTGATTTTTTTCGGGTTCAGGCTCGTTCTCGGAGCTTGTGTCGCCGCCCTTTTTCATCTGAAAAACGGTTACCGCCATGTAAATGACAAACATGCAGAGCAGAATTATTCCGGTGATTCTGCTGAAGCTGCCGTAAATATATGAAACAGCAACATAGAACGCCGCCGCGACAAAAAATGCAACTACGGGAGTTATGAGCGTCGCGCGGTTGATTTTGCTCGGCCTTACTGCGATTGTAATGGCGGCAACAAGCGCTGTATTGCAGATAATTGAGCCGATAGCGTTTCCGTAGGCGATTTGTCCCATGCCGGTGACGGCATCGGTTGCGGAAACCATGACCTCGGGAAGGGTTGTGCCGATAGAGACGACGGTAGCGCCTATCAGAAGCTCCGGCAGACGGAAGCGCCTTGCAATTCCGGAGGCACCGTCCACAAACCAGTCGCCGCCTTTTATAAGGCAGAGAAGTCCTATTGCAAAAAGTATAACAGGGATAAGCATTTTTGTTCTCCTTTTATTTAAGCAGTCCGCTTATAAAAATTTCAAGTCCGATGCCAATAAGGATTATTCCTCCGAGAACGGAGGCTTTGCCGGCGAGCTTCGTGCCGAATTTTTTACCGATTATAAGACCGCAGAAGCAGATGACAAAGGTAACCGAGGCGATAATGATGGCGCACAGGAGCGCCATTTCGGCAGAATACTCCGAAATCGTAAATCCGACCGATAGCGCGTCTATCGAGGTGGCGATTCCCTGAAGCATGAGCGTTTGAAAGGTCAGCTTCACCTTTTCATGCTCCTCGCCTCCCTTTATGCCGTCAAGCAGCATTTTTCCGCCGATGTAAAGAAGCAAAGCGAGAGCAATCCACGGTATGAGCTTTTCAAACGACGTAAAATGCTCCGCGGCGGTATGCACGCAGATCCAGCCGATAATGGGCATGAGCGCCTGGAAAATTCCGAAAACGCCGGCGATTCCGCACATCCTGCCTTTCTTCATGTGAGGCTCTCCAAGCCCGTTTGCAAGCGAAACCGAAAACGCGTCCATGGCAAGCCCAACGCCGAGCAGGGCGCTGTTAAGGAAAAACAAAAGATTAAATTCCATGTTTTTTGCCTCCAGAGATAAATATGTGGTTTTTTAAAAAAATATCCGGGCATGGCGTATGCCATGTCCGGATATACCGAGCTCATGCACAGCCAAAGCCGTAAAGACATGAGTCTCGCAATTTAAAACAAGCCAGACTGAATCAAAGTCGATATGTTGACTTGTTACGCCGCGGGGCGCTTACTACTCCCTCATAGAATCAGAATAACAGTCAATATCTTACCACATATTTTCTCATTTGTCAACTTTTTCTTTGAAAAAAATCAGGAATAGAAAGAATGATTTCCGAGCGTCATGACGAAAGTGCGGTTGTTTGACA
>JBJFAQ010000129.1:0-4262 GCA_051887995.1 Eubacteriales bacterium | reverse complement strand
CTCCTTTACAAAGTGCGTCGGAATGCCGTTTTCTTCAAGATATTTCATCAGGTGATTCGACATACGGTTGTTGACCGCGCCTTTACCGTCGATAGTCCCCTTTTTCAGACCGTCAAACGCAGTCGCGTCGTCTTTGTACGAAACGATAACGTAATCCTCATTTTCCGTTGCAAAGACGCGCTTTGCCTTTCCTTCATAAAGCTGCTTGCATTTTTCCATTTTTTTCAGACTCCTTTTTATAATGAATTGAATTGTTTCTCGACCGATGCGTTTTTTTCAAGAACAGTTCGTCTGTCCGCGGCTCGCTTTTCTTCAAGCTTCATTGCAAGCTCCGCATCTTCAACCGCAAGTATTTCAATGCAAAGAAGGGCGGCGTTGGCTGCACCGTTCACGGCAACTGTGGCTACAGGAATCCCCGTAGGCATCTGTACCGTTGACAGGAGTGCGTCAATGCCGCCCATATTTGCTGAAGATATCGGTATTCCGACTACCGGAAGCGTTGTGTTTGCCGCAACAGCGCCTGCAAGATGCGCCGCCATGCCGGCAGCTGCAATTATTGCGCCGAAGCCCTTTTCGCGCGCGGATTTGCTGAATTCCGCGGCTTCCGCAGGTGTGCGGTGAGCGGAAAAGATGTGTACCTCATAAGGAACGCCGAACTGTGAAAGCGTATCGACTGCTTTCTGAACGACAGGCATATCGCTGTCGCTTCCCATAATGAGTGCAATTTTTTTCATTCGCTGTACCTCCATATATAAGTCAAAAGGGCGCACTTATCTCATCCAAGATAAGTGTGCCCAGACGGTCGGCTTTCTTCTCCTTTGTTTCTCCGTGGTTTTCTCCACTTGTTCCGTCAGTCGCAAAGGATGTATTTGTTTTGACATCATTATACTACCATGAAATTCCCGTTTTGTCAATAGCCTTTTTCAGCCTATGGTATAAAAATTTTAATCCGTGCCGTCTTTTTCATTCTCCGTTCTCAAAACCTGAGAAAAGCAAAAATCGGCTTTTACGATTTTGCCTAATATCACAAAAACCTTGGCAGCAGAATTATTTTTCATTAAATTATTTCAGATTTTCAATAGCATACTCACAGCACTGGATTACCAGCTGATTGAATGAGATGTCATTTTGCGCTGCGAGCTTTTCAAGCTTTTCAATGAGAGTATCCGGCATACGAATTGTCTTGTTGGACGCGGTTGGCTTTTTTATTTCAAACATACGATTACACTCCCGTTCTTATTGTTTGTTATTATAAACTACCCGCTTTTATTCTAAACAATAATCACACCGAATCATATACTTAAAAAAATAGTCAAAAAAATAGTTAAAAAATACTTGCAATTATAATTATGATATGCTATAATATGAACATGACGTGATGTTTTGTCAATTTATTTGTTAATCTGTATTAACAAATTGACAAAAGGCGAAAAAAGAGGACGGCTTTTGGCAGTGAAAAGCGCATCTTCCGGCGTCAAAGATTAAAAAAAAGGAGAATATCAATTTTATGAAAGTCATCACATTCATGACCTCGCTGCTTACATTTTATCTGAAAGGCGAAATCAAAGTCGAGCAAAATTTCCTGCAACTGCAAAAGCCGAATACGATTCTGGCTCTTATTCCGTTGGGAAAAAAGAAAGAGTCAATTCCTGTCACACAAATTTCCTCCGTAGAATCCAATTTCAAGTTGATACTTAAAAACTTTATCGTCGGCATTTTCGTTGCCATTTTAGGAATCGGAATGTTGTCAGACAATGCTCTGGGACTGATCCTTTTACTGCTTGGCGCCGGAATTGTAATCAATTCATTTCAGACGGTGCTGACAATACAAACAACCGCAGGTGCGTCAAAGGAAGTGTCATTTCTCATTTTTGAAAAATCCAAAGTTGCACAAGCGGAAGCATGGATAAACGATATTATAAGCGGCCGTCTTGACGACACAAACAACCGTATTCAGGGAGACCGTCAGACAGACCGTGTAGTCGAGGCAATCAATTCTCTAAACAAATCACAAAACGACAAGCAATAAAGAATTTGTAAAAAATGCAAGGTCATCACATCTGTGTGATGAAAACCTGAAGAAAAAAACCTCTCCGAAAAACGGAGAGGTTTTTTGCACTTGAAGATAACAATTATCTCTTTGAGAACTGCGGTGCGCGGCGTGCTGCTTTGAGACCGTACTTCTTTCTTTCCTTCATACGAGGGTCACGGGTGAGCAGTCCTGCTTTCTTTAAAACAGGTCTGTATGTCTCGTCAGCCTGAAGGAGTGCGCGGGAAGCGCCGTGACGAATTGCGCCTGCCTGTCCGGAGATACCTCCGCCGACAACATTTGCAATTATATCAAACTTGCCTTCGGTTCCCGTAACAGCAAAAGGCTGATTTACGATGAGCTTGAGCGTTTCAAGACCGAAATATTCATCTATATTGCGGCCGTTTATCGTTACGTTGCCTGTTCCGGGAACGAGACGGACACGCGCAACGGACTTCTTTCTTCTGCCTGTACCGTAAAAATAAGGCTTTGCACTTGTATACATAAATCAATACCGTCCTTCCTTAGACTTCATAAGGAGTAGGCTTCTGCGCCTGCTGATTATGTTCTGCGCCTGCGTAAACCTTCAGGCGGGTTGCGGATGTTCTTCCGATGGTGTTGTGAGGAAGCATTCCCTTGACTGCAAGCTCCATTGCAAGCTCGGGCTTTGTTGCCATAAGTGTCTTATAGTTAACTTCCTTAAGACCGCCGATATATCCGGAATGATGACGATAGAACTTGTTTTCAAGCTTTTTACCTGTCAGAACGGCCTTTGCTGCGTTGATGATAACAACATATTCGCCGCAGTCAACATGAGGTGTGAATTCAGGACGGTGCTTTCCTCTGAGAATGGTTGCAGCAGCAACCGCTGTTTTACCGAGAGGCTTATTTGCAGCGTCAATCACATACCACTTGCGTTCTACGGTTTCTTTTTTTGCCATAAATGTAGACATTTCAAAATCCTCCGTAAGTTACATTCAGTAATTTTTGACTTGCTTATTATATCACGCCTTTCTTTTCTTGTCAAGACCGTTTTGATAATTTTTTTCATTATTTTAATTTAGAAAGGACATACCTCTTTTTTTCTTCTTTTTTCACGGCCTTATCTCGTTTTTTCTCAAATATCATTTACATTTTTAAAAATCTTTTTTTCGATTCTTAACATCGCAAAATGAAAATTCAGTGCGGTTTTTCTTCCTTTTACCGCCCGTCATCTTCCTCTTGGGCAAAAGCAATTGACATGAGGTATATTCGCCAATATAATTTAAGCCGTAAGAAATAAAGCGAGGTGGAAAAAATGTTTTTTGTCAAAAAAGTACGCCAGGCGGAATTCAGGAGCGAAAAAACCGTGAAAATTCCGCGGAAAATAAAAGAGCTGCTTCAAATGCAGTTTTCATACATGCATTTGAAGCAGCCTGAGTTCAGAAGTGTTCGCGATTTTATCAGATAATGACAAATAACAAATAGCATATTCCGCAGATAAACAGCAGAACTGCAAGACACGGAAGGAACAATGTCAGAAAAGCCGACAGCATCATGGCAAACCTGTCTCCTTTTTCAAGAGGCTCGCTCCGCAGCTGCTCTTCCTTTTCCCTGTCGATCTCCTTCGGGATCCGTTTCCATGCTTTTCTCATCTTTGATTTGTCGTTTTCTTGAAATCGAACAAATAGTTTCCGTTCTCGTCCACTTTCCTCTGGTCGGCAAAGTGGCAGGCAACAAAGTGTCCGGGCTTTACCTCGGTAAGTGCAGGCGGAACGACCTTGCACTTGTCGCACGCCATAAAGCAGCGCGT
This sequence comes from Eubacteriales bacterium, assembly GCA_051887995.1. Classification (GTDB taxonomy): domain Bacteria; phylum Bacillota; class Clostridia; order Oscillospirales; family CAG-272; genus SIG710. The sequence continues at coordinate 441 of JBJFAQ010000129.1, read as the reverse complement.
ATGGAATTTGCATCCGGACGGAGGCTTTATCGGACTTGGAATGTTGCCTTCAAGAATAATGCGTTCCTTGGTCAAACTGTCCGCGTCTGTTGTGGGAATCGAGGACAAAAGCGCAATGGTATACGGATGGCGGGGATCGTCAAACAGCTCGTCTGTTTCAGCCACCTCAACCATATTTCCGAGGTACATAACGCCGATTCGGTCGGAAATGTATCTCACAACGGAGAGGTTATGAGAAATAAAGAGGTACGTAAGTCCTTCTTTTTCCTTCAGTTCCTGAAGCAGATTGATTATCTGAGACTGAATGGACACATCAAGCGCCGAAACGCACTCGTCGCATACAACAAACTTAGGTTTTACGGCAAGTGAGCGTGCAATGCAGATTCTCTGCCTCTGTCCGCCGGAAAACTGGTGCGGGTATCGGTTATACATATATTTCTG